>NZ_JAIQXR010000030.1:0-41139 GCF_020166615.1 Sphingobium sp. 3R8
GAGAGTGTGGCGCGGATCCAAGCATGCGCCTTCCAATTCAGCGTCATAATCGGTTGGTCGCAGCAGCTGGACGTTGAGGAGCTCTGGTAAGACGGAAGCTACAAAAGTTACGTCATTGACCGCCGCCCTTCGCCTTTCGACGCGGCTGACAGATTGTTATGAGCTGACCGGTTACCTTGATACGTCAGCGAATGATTAGGCAAGCCAGCAGGATGATAAGGGCCGCGACTGCGCCAGCAATTATCGCAAATAGCTCAACTTTCAAAGCGCGCGGAGGCGAAAGCTTTTCCTGTCCCCGAGTCCGCGTCCATCGCCGGCACATCATCCCCCCTTGCAGTTACGGACAACGTCGCACGGCCTGTCACTCGATTTAGCAGCCTTGACGATACAAAGTAGCTACCGTGCAACATTATGGGGGCTGGATCAGGTCATTCCCGGTTGGCACACCAGAAGCAAGATAGGAGATACTACGATATCGCGCGCGGCGGGAACCGGACAAGGGCAACTGGTTTGCTGCGGATGTACGGCAATTTGTTGGACGGTCATGCCGGTAAATGAGTTTCAACAAAGCCGGTAAAATATGCGCGGAGTGTCGGATCAGCAATTGGTCCCACTAAGGCAGCTATTTGCTGCTCCAGCGTTGCCGTGTCCGCTGCAACGCCGCCTTGCTCATAACCCATCGCCCATGACGCAAAAGCCCTCCTTGTGATTTCCCTATCATGCAGCTTAACCAATGCGAAATGACGCGGATCGGCCGCAATACGCTTATAGGTCGCGGTGACGTTCTGGTCTGGCCCTTCGAGTACCTGCAGAAAACGACGGCCGCCGACCACGAGCAATCCCGTTATGTCGGCGGCAAAGTTCGCCTTTCGCGATTTCACCAGTAGGTCATCGAATTCCGTCGACTTCAGGATTGAGCGAGCCGTGCTGATGTAAAGGAGGCGCTTCATTCGGTATCTCCTGACCTGCGCCGCTGGATAACGCAAAAATTCGAATATTAGATTAATAAGACGTTTAACCTCGGTTAGTTCGCTGTTTCATTGTGCCGGGTGTTTGATCTGCGGACTGGTGGTAAGATCGACCGTGATGCTTGGAGGGATGAGGTGTGACCATCTGGGCTGAGATCAGATCGCCATATAGGCTTCAAATATGCCATCTCAGCCTCGGCCAATTTTGCCGAGGCTAGATCAGCGACTTTCCCAAAAGGGAAACCCATTTACGGGTACATGACCTCTTGACCCGCAATGGCCAGCCCAGCGCGGTCTGCGTACGCCTTAGCGAGTTCCCTATGCTGTCTGACGGCAGTCGGAATGAAGCAGCTTTGGCGATCAGCTACTGCTTCCTGCAGCGCCACGCGGAGTAAAAGATATTCCAGCCTTTCATCATCGCGCTCTAAGTCCGCCAATTTTCTCCCACTCGCTCACCCGAACTTTGAACGGTCCGGAAAAGGCCATAAGAAGCGGTTTTATCCAACTGGTTGCGGTGACGTCAGGTCTGGAAGAGCTCGGATTTTAAGATAGCTAAATATTGGCAGAAACGGGAGGCGGCGTGTTGGCACTCCCAGCCCGATATTGGTCGCAAGGTTGTTGCGCTGCTGCGCGTAGCCCGGCGCGGTCAGGCTCACTGGACTCCAGTTGCTGGATTGCGCTGTGATATTCGCGTCGCTAGCAAGGTCGCAAAGGCAAGCCAGCCTAAAAGCGGGACCGCCGTCTGCTGCGCCACATGATCGACCTTGTGCGTCGTCGCGACATAGGCGGCGGTCGTCATGAGTATCGCGCCAGAGGCGGTCGCACTTCCGGCCAGGGCATGCTTGCGGAAGAAGTTTTCGGTCCAGCCACCAATCATGCCCGTTGTCGCCAACCAAAGACCGATCGATGCGCTTCGCCTTCCGGACGGCGTGCGTCGCAAGAGGCGGTAGCCGCCCACCGCCATGCTGGTTTCCAGAATAGGCCACACCGCGCCGAAAACCGCATCTGGTGGGGTGTAGCTGGGCTTATCCAAGCGACGATACCAGTTTCGAATGCCCGGATGAGACGGGTCGGGCGCGTTGCGACGACCGATCAGCGCACTAAGGCTAAGAATTCCCACCACAATGCTACCAGCGAGAATCGGCGAGAGGCCGGCCGGCTGGGGCCCGCTCTGAAGAGTGCTCAAGCTTCGAGGTAGCGCTGGAGATCGTCACTGCCGCCGATCCGTCTGCCGCCGATGAAGACCTGCGGCGTCGTCGCGACGTCGTGCTCGTCTTCGAACTTTTCCACCTCCTCCCGCGTGCGGAGGATGTGTTCCTCAATGGTGAAGCCATGCTCCTCAAGCAACGACTTGGCATGAACGTCGAAGGGACATTCCTCCTCTGGAAGGATCATCCGGTACAGCGTTGCTGTCTTGTCATCGGTCATGCACTGTCCTCGCGCTAATCTAATCCATTTCCTCTACAGCGAAGCGCCGGCGTCGATGTTCCGGTGCGAATCGTGACGAAGGACGCGAATGAGCTTTCGGCAACGCGAGCGCTCGGACAGTTGCGGCTGAGCGGTAAGACCGTTCGCGAGATGACGTAAGCGAATCCCAGCTATACCCAGATCCGCCTCCAAACCCGTGATTTCGCGATTCGTTAGAGCCCTTATTCGCAGCGGAACAACCCGCCACTCTACGCGTCCCCCTGCCATGGCACAGCCCACCATCATCGACATTCCGCACGCCCTCGGCCGCGAGGAGGCTAAGCGCCGCATGGCTGCCCGCGTGGGCAAGCTAGCCTCCCACATCCCCGGCGGCGCGGCCACCGTCACCCACAGTTGGCCAAGCGCCGACCGCATGCTGCTGACCGTGTCCACCATGGGTATAGAGGTGCCTTGCACCATCGACGCTGAGGACACGCGCTTGCGCGTTACTGTCCACCTGTCTGGAATGCTCAGCCTGATGGCCGGGCCTATCGCTGCTGTCATAAGGTCGCAGGGCGAGCGGCTGATGGTTGAGGACAAGTCCGCCGCGTAGCTAGGCGGTCAGTGCCGGGATAGGAGCAATTTTCCTGGGCGCAATCGCGTCGGCACTTTTCACATTTGCCGTCAGAATGCAGGCGGGACATAGAGGGAGTGCCTTTCAGGCATCCTCTCCTATAACTCTTCGGGCTGATCTGCGGATCGGCCCTTTTTTTGTCCGGCGTCTTCCGCTAGGGAATCGCCGCTGCTGCCGCGCCGAATAATATAATTCTGGAGCGGAGCCGCCGGTAAGACCGGCAGGGCGAGGCTGCGGCGTGGGGGATGGAGTCGCCGTATATCGGCGGGCTCTCCCCCATCTCGCAGAGGCGGCGCTCGACAATAACCTCGATCACCCTTTCCGATGGCGCACGTATATCAGCGCTGCTACGATGGCCGCAGAGCCGACCCCGATGGCCGCACTCATAGCACCAACCTTGCCGGCCGAAGCATCCTGCTTAGGCTCGTTCTCGTCAGGCGCATGGTCCGCGTCGGTCCGAAGGGCCACGTGTAAGGGATGCACTGGATAGGGCGGCGTGCTGGCGGCGGGCACTGCGGGCTTATGGGTCACTGAAACATCACTCCTGTTGCAACAGCTCAACTGCTGACGCGCGCGACAGTTGCTGATCCCACGTTTAAAACCGGTAACCTACGGTATGCGTGGCCCCGCCTGGGAACTCCGCACGCGACCTGGAGATACTGACCGGACGCACCCCCAGCAAGGACAGACCATGGAAGAGAAGCGCCCAGGCCAGCACCCCGATGAGGAACTGACCGAAGCCACTGGCAAGGACGGCTCGGCATTTTCGCCTCGCCCGTCGGACGACAAGCCCACGGCCATGGAGCGGGAGCTATTGCGCCGGGCGCAGAAGCGCGCCGACGCCGACCGCGAGGACGCGCGCCGCACCGGCCACGGCGACCACCAGGGCGAGTTGGGCTTCTGAACGCCCGCACGCCGTCTTTCGCGTGTTCCTTTTTGTTTCATTCTGTGCCGCATGTCTGGCCACTCCATAAATTCCTGCCATTCTGTTTCTTTCGGTTCGGGCGAACGTGATCGGCCAGACGAGCCAGCAAATGTCTGCATCGTTCAATTTCCCACCAGTTCCGTTTGATTGCGCGGTCCTGAACCAACATTGGATCCGCGCGTTCGCCAGATATTCCATCCTCCCGAACCGACAGGACGACCTTGATGAAGACGCCTCGCCGCAAGCTGATGGAAAAAGCCGGTATCGTGAAGCCCAAGGATAGCGGGTCCGAAGCCGCCATGAAGATGACCCTGATTGAAACCGCTGGTCGGGCTGCACTGACGGCAACGGTGACATTTGCGGTCGGCTGGATGTTGAAGAAAATGTTCGACAAGAGCGTGGAACAAGCCGTGCCGCAACCGCAGCCCAGGATAAAGCCGTCAAGCGTCGCTCCGACCTCACCGGCGGCCTATCGGTCCCCGCCACGACGCCTGCCGCCCGATCAGGAATGACGCGCGCAGACCTGCCCTGCCGGGAAGAACAGCCTTAGGATCCCGCGATATATGCCCCTTGAAACTTGAGGCCCGATGACGCTTCCTCAATGGCTTTCGATCGCCACCCTGGTCGGCATGATGTGCCTCTTCCTGTGGGGGCGGTTCCGCTACGATGTGACGGCCGTCATCGCCCTACTGGCAGCGCTCGTGCTGGGGATCGTCAAGCCGGCCGACGCATTTAAGGGCTTTGCGGACGATATCGTCATCATCGTGGGCTCCGCTCTCGTCATATCCGCCGCCGTGCAGCGGTCCGGGGTGATCGAGATCGCCATGCGCTTTTTGGCGGGACGCGTGACCAGCATTCGCTCGCAGCTGCTGGTGCTGACGGCTTCGGTCGGCTTGTCGTCTGCGCTGGTCAAGAATGTGGGCGCGCTCGCCATGTTGATGCCCGCCGCCGTTCAGATGGCCAAGAAGAACAAGGCGAGCCCTTCGGTCTTCCTGATGCCGATGTCCTTCGCGTCCTTGCTGGGTGGGCTGATGACGCTGGTCGGCACCTCGCCCAACATCATCGTCAGCCGCGTTCGCGACGAGATGACCGGCAAGCCCTTCGCCATGTTCGACTATTTTCCGACCGGTTTCGGCCTGCTCGTCGTCGGCCTCATCTTCCTGCGCTTCGGCTATCGCCTCCTGCCTCGCGACCGCCGCGCCGCGCCGACCATGGGAGAAGCGCTCAATATCTCGGGCTATGTCACCGAAGCGTCAGTGACGGAAGGATCGCAGGCGATCGGCGAGACGATCGCGGAGTTTATCGCGCGTCACGAGGATCAGGTGACGGTCATGAGCCTGCTCCGCGGCGATATGCAGGGCACGGTCCATCCCCATGTCCATCTGCGCGAGAGTGACATCCTCATCCTGTCCGGTGCGCCCGATGCCCTGGAGCGCGTGATCGCGCGCGACCGGCTTGCTCTGACCGGCGAAGGCAAGGAGGGTGCGGAGGGCGAGGATCGCGACGAGATCGGCGTCATCGAGGCGGTCGTCACGACCGATTCCGTCCTCATCGGGCGCACCGCCGGCCGGTTGTCGTTGCGCGAGCGGTTCGGCGTGAACCTGATCGCGGTATCGCGAGCGGGCGAGCATCTGACCCGCAAAATCGGACAGACCGTGCTCCAAGCCGGAGACGTCATCGTGATGCAGGGGCCGGTCGCCTTGCTGCCCGACCGGCTTGGCCAACTCGGCGCCCTCCCCCTGGCGGCGAGGGAAATGCGCCTTGGCAATTCCAACCGCAGCTGGCTGCCCATCTTGATCCTGGTAGTCGCCATGATCGCCACCGCGACCGGCGTTGTACCGGTTGCAGTGGCCTTCTTCGCTGCGGCGGCGCTGGTCATCGTCACTGGCGCGCTTCCCGTAGGCGAAGCCTATGAAGCGGTCGAATGGCCCATCCTCATCATGCTTGCGGCGTTGATCCCGGTCAGCGAGAGCCTGCAGACGACCGGTGCGTCGGACATCCTTGCAACCGCCCTCGCCCACGCCGCGGCAACGCTGCCCGCCTGGGGCGCGGTGGCTCTGATCCTGGTGGCCGCGATGGCGGTTACGCCGTTCCTCAACAACGCCGCGACCGTCCTCGTCATGGCGCCGATCGCGGCGGTATTCGCGCATGATCTGGGATATCGTCCCGAGCCGTTCCTGATCGCCACGGCCATGGGTGCGGGATGTGATTTCCTGACCCCGATCGGCCACCAGTGCAACACGTTGGTGTTGGGGCCCGGGGGTTACAGGTTCAGCGACTATGCAAGATTAGGCGCACCACTCTCCCTGTTGGTCGTGCTGGTCGGCACGCCGCTTATTCTTTGGACCTGGCCTCTTCGATAACGACCCTTCCAGCCACTTAGCGACTGATTTTCCGTTCTTAGGAACGATCTGTCTGCTTTCCAGTGCTGGATGCCCAAGACTGGCAGCTAGGCGTCGTGGGAACCGATCGACGTGCGATAAACCTTCAGTGCTCGAGCCATGCCTGATCAACACATTCCGACCGCAAGAGCTCCCTGCTGATGGAGCTAGGAGCAGCGCTAGAAACCTTCTTCGCCCTTGTGGTCGCCATGACCGGTGTCGCGCATCTTGGCACGGTCGGCGTCGGCCTGTTTACGCGCACGTCGCAGCCATTCACGCTCCATTGCCGTGGGCGTCTTGTCTGACGGATTGGAGGACATATTGACGACATCGCCGCGAGCGGGTTCGGTCAGTTCCTCATCAGGGTGTTGGCCTGGGCGCTTTTCTTCCATTGGGTCCTCCTCGTCCTTCGGATCGCCGATGGGACGCACGGACGCCCCTTGCTGTTCCAATCGGCATTTTGCGCATCTGATCGCTAACCTGCGCGCTATGCCATCCATGCCCGACAGCTCTGCCTTTCTACCGCATATAACAGCCCTCGCGGTCGCCTATCTCTTGGCGATCCCCATCGGGTGGAACCGGGAACGGGAAGAGCGGAGCGCGGGGCTTAGAAACTTTCCTCTGGTGGCGGTCGCCAGCTGCGGCTTTGTTCAGGCCGTCGAGACCATGATGGCGCACGATCCGGCCGCGATCGCGCGCGTACTGGAGGGCGTGATCGGCGGTATCGGCTTTCTTGGCGGTGGCGCGATCCTGCAACAACGCAATTCCGTCAAGGGTACGGCCACGGCCGCCAGCCTTTGGGCAACCGGTGCAATCGGCGTCGCGGCGGGTCTTGCGAGCTATGCCGTCGCCGTCACGATCACCCTGTTCGTCCTCTTCACCTTGTGGATCATGGCGCCGCTCAAATCCGACGCGAATGAAAAGTCCGACGAGCCGGCTAGCGCGAAGGATAACGCTCAAGGCGCGTCCGATCGAAAATGATTTCCTAATCGGGGGCATTTCTCCGCGCCTGGGAGCGGTTGGAGCGATTGCGGGTTTATTTCGCGAGACAGGAATTACAGGAGAGCATCATGCCAGCAACATCCAAGGCGCAGCAAAGGGCGGCCGGCGCGGCCCTCGCCGCCAAGCGCGGCGATCAGCCTAAATCCAAACTGCGCGGCGCATCCAAGCAGATGGAGAAATCGATGAGCGAAAAGCAGCTTGAGGAATTTGCCGGCACCGATCGCAAAGGGCTTCCGGAAAAGAAGGGCTAAGCCATGGCGACCGACACGGTCGACGCGCTCATCATCGCCTGCCCAACCTGCGCGGCGTCCAACCGTGTGCCAAGGGACAGGCTGAGAGCGAGCGGAAAATGCGGCAAATGCCACGCGCCGCTCTTTCAAGGCGCGCCGGTCACGCTGACCGCCCGAAATTTCGATGCCCATGCAAGCCGCGCCGACATCCCGCTTCTCGTCGATTTCTGGGCAAACTGGTGCGGTCCCTGCCGGCAGATGGCGCCCGCCTTCGCGGCGGCGGCTCGGCGGCTGGAGCCCGATATCCGGCTTGGCAAGCTCGATACGGAGGCCGAGCAGGCCATTGCGGGGCGCTACGGCGTCCGTTCGATCCCGACATTGATCCTCATCAAGGACGGCCGCGAGATCGCGCGTCAGTCTGGCGCGATGCCGGAACAGGCGATCGTCGCCTGGGCCCGACAGGCCGGGAGCGGACTTTGAACGGGCGAAGAGGTCATCGAATGAAACAAGGCATTATTGCTATTGCCTTTCTGCTGCTGGGCGCCTGCGATGCGCTGCCACGCGATCCCGCCAACACATCGGACCGGATCGCACGGAGCCACAGCTTCACCGTCGCGCTGACCGACTCTTCCGTGCGCGCCGCCCCCGAAGTCGACAGGCTGATCCGAGAGATCGAACGGCGCACCAAGGCGCGTGCGCAGTGGCGCATTGGATCGGGCGAGCTGGTGCTGCAGCAGTTGGACGATGGCACGCTCGACCTGGCGATCGGTCGCTTCACGGCCGAAAGTCCTTGGGCAACCGATGTGGCCTTCGCCCCCGCCCTCTCCACGACCGGGTCCAAGGACTCCCCGATCGAACTGAAGGCCGCCATGCGCAACGGCGAGAACCGCTGGATCATGACGGTCGAGCGCGCGAGCCGGGCAATAACGCAGGAAGCACGGGAGCAATGAGCGACAATAGCCTTCCGCATGAACTGGGCGAGACGATGGGTAAAGCCATCCGCCTCGAATATTGGAACATTTTCTGGACGCTGACCATCATCGTCACCATGGGTCTGGTGCTGGGCCAGAGCGAGACGATGAAGACCGCCTGGATCGAGGACACGCTGGGCCTGGTGCCGCCCATCATGTTCCTGGTCGCCGCGCATATGGAGCGCAACGGCTCCCGCTCCCGCCGTTTCCCCTTCGGCTTCGAACGGGTCAACGGCCTTGGCTTCTTCGTCGCGGCAGTCGCGCTGACGGCCGTTGGCGCTCTGCTGCTCTACAATGCACTGATGGCGCTGGGTTCAGCCGAACACGCGACCGTGGGATCGATCGTCATTCTAGGCCAGGACATCTGGCTCGGCTGGCTGATGCTTGCCGCGCAAATCTATTCGCTGATCCCGCCCCTCTTTATCGGCCGCAAGGAATTGCCGCTCGCTGAGCAACTCAATGACAAGCTGCTTCATACCGA
Source organism: Sphingobium sp. 3R8 (assembly GCF_020166615.1). Taxonomy (NCBI): domain Bacteria; kingdom Pseudomonadati; phylum Pseudomonadota; class Alphaproteobacteria; order Sphingomonadales; family Sphingobiaceae; genus Sphingobium; species Sphingobium sp. 3R8. The sequence continues at coordinate 9,000 of NZ_JAIQXR010000030.1, forward strand.
CGCACTGATGAACAAGGCCAACTGGCTGACCGGCGCGGCGGGGCTTGCCGGCATCATCGGCCTGGGCCTTGGCTGGTGGTGGGCGGACTCCGTCGCGGCCGCCATCATCTCGTTCGACGTCCTCAACGACGGGATCAAGGCGCTGCGCTCCTCGACCGCCGAACTGGTGGACGGCGCGCCCCGCGCCCTCTCCAGTACCGATCTGTCGGAGGATGCGCAGAAGGTCTGCGATCGGCTGCAGACGGAGTTTCCCGGCGCCACCATCCGGCTGCGCGAAACCGGGCGGCTGATCCGCGCGGAGGTGCACGATACCCATCCGCCGTCGGAATGCCGTCATCCCCGTCATTATTGGCCGGATGCGCAGGAACGCGCGTGGCGACTGGCGCAGGTCAGCTTCATCCCGCCAGTGGAAGAGAGCGGCAAGAGCTAGGCGGGCGGTGGCCGCCTCACGGCGTCCGCTTGCTTTTCCGGCCGGATGTAGATGGAAGTCAGCTCCGGCACCTGCGCCTTCATCTTTCGCTCAATATCTTCGATCAAGCTTTCTGCCTCGCCCATCGGCAGGTCGTCGATAAAATCGGCGCTAATCGCGACGAACACGGCGTCAGGCGCGGTGTGGATCGTGCGGACATGATTAACCGCGCTGATCTGTGGCCGCGTGTCGAGGATCGACCATAGCACCGAGATCATGGCCCGGTCCGCGCTCTCACCGATCAGCAGCCCTTTCGCCTCGCGCGCGAGCAAGACCGCGACGCCGGCCAGGATAAGCCCAATGACGATGGACGCCACGCCATCGATGCGGGGGTCTGCATATTGATGACTCGCCCAGATGCCGATGCCCGCAATACCAAGGCCGACCAGCGCCGCGCTGTCTTCGAAAAGGACGATGAATCCGGCCGGGTCCTTGGGGCGGCGGATCGACTGCCACCAGCTGCTGGCGCCGCCCTTGCCGTTGAACTCGCGCACGGCGATGACCCAGCTCGTGCCTTCGAGCAGCGCGGCGACGCCCAGCACCACATAGTTGATCGTCGGATCGCGCAGCGGCTCGGGCTCGGCGATATGCAGCCAGCCTTCGTAGACCGAGACGCCCGCGCCCACCGCGAAGATAAGGATCGCAACGACGAAGGCCTAGAAATACAGCTCGCGCCCGTAGCCGAAGGGATGGGTCGCGTCGGGCGGCCGCTTTGCCTTGGCCTGGCCATAGAGCAGCAGGATCTGGTTGCCGCTGTCGACCAGCGAATGGACGCCCTCGGTCAAGGCGCGGCGGCCGCTGTGCGACAGAAATCCTGGAAATCGATATAGCCAAGGTCGCGAAGTGCGCCCGCAATCAGATAGCGGGTATCGTCGTTCCGGGCCGACTTCATCAGGCCCTTAAGGAAAAGTAGACGTCCTTCGAAGGTCATGAACCATCCTTCCGATGCGAACCGTGCGATCTGCTCAACATTGCGAAGGCCTAAATGTCCTGCAAGCGGGCCGTTCGATCCTCGAAAGACGGAGGGATTAGCGCCAACGAAAATTTCAAATGGGAGATCGGCCCCGCCCATCGCGGGGCCGATGACCTTCATCCGTTGAGTTGATCCTTCACCGCCTTGGCGGCCGCAAATCCTAGCTTTTTCGACGCTGCTATCTGGATCGTCGCGCCGGTCGAGGGATTGCGGCCCTCCCGAGCAGCGCTTTCCTTCACCTTGAACTTGCCAAAGCCGTTCAAGGAAACTTCGTCGCCCTTGGCCGCCGCCGCGGCAATTGCCGAAAAGACCGTATCGACGGCCTTGCGCGCGTCGGCCTTGGAGAGGCCAAGCTCGCCGGCCACGGCATCAGCGAGATCACTATTGTTCATAAGGTGCCTTTCAACAAAACAAGTCCACACCCTTAGACCGTGGAGTTTGACTGGAGCAAGGGGCGGGAAGCACCACACGATCAGGGATCGATCACGACTATGGACAGTTTCGGGACCCCTCCGCTATCGAACCGACATGAGCATCGTCGCAACCATCATGAACTCGGCCACCGGTCAGCCGATCCAGAAAATGACCTTCGGGCGAATGCCCAAGCCCTGGGCCATTTTCAACCTCGCGTCCGGCGAACGCGTGAGCGCCGACCGGGTCCATGTGGGGAAGCCGGCGCCCGGAAAGTTCGTGGCGCCAGTCGAAGTCTGGGTGACGCCTAAAACGGGCGGCTAGAATGGTTAGCGATGACGCCGTTCCTCTGGTCGGCCCGCGCGTTGATCGACTGCGGGCCATTCTCGAACGCCTCCGCTCCCCGTCGGGCAATCCCATCTCCCGCGCGCGGCAATTTGTAGAGATGCAGGTTCCCCTCAGTCGTCGCGGGCCAGGTGGGACCGCCATTGGCGCGAACTCGAGGCGTATCTCGACAGCCCGGGCGATTGCTCAGGCCAGGCCTATGCGGGCCAGGATGGAGACTGTACGGCCGAGGACGAGGAATGACCGCAAGGGACCTCGTCGAACTTTTGACGGCTAGCCTGGTCCGGGATCAAGGTGGCGCCCGGCATCAACGGTGCGAACGCATCGGCAAGGTTCCATATCGACAGTGAGCGTACGCACCGGCATTGCTGCCAGGCGATTTCGAGCCGGAGCCGAGACATGCCCTCGGGACCGGAGCTGAAGTGGATGGCCCCTAGCGCTTCAGACCTTTGGCCATGTTCACATGCGCCGTCACGATTGGCACCAGTGCCGAGGCGAAGGATTTGAGCGAGGCGACGTCGCCGCTCGCAGCATAGGCCTTCAACGTGTCGAGGGTCATCTGATGCGCGCTGATCTGGGCATCGGCATAGGCCGCGTCGAACGCTGCGCCTTCCTTGCCCTTGAGCGCTTCAAGCGTCTGAACCTGCTCTGGTGTGAGGGTGGGGTCGGGCGTGATCGCCGGCACGGCCCCGCCAGCCGCCGCCTTGAGCTTTGCCGTCGAATCCGTGTGGGCCTTGATCATCGACTGGGCAAAGGCTTTTGTCGCGGCCGACGCGGCGCTGCCGGCAGCCAGCTTGGAGGTCTCGATCTCAAAATTGTCGCTGGCCGCTGCCGCATTGGCAAAGGCCTGACCGGGGCTGATCGCGGGCACGCTTTGTGCGGCCACCGCGTTCGCTGCGTTCGCCGTGTTCGTGCTGCTATTGTCGACGATGGGATCGGCTTTCTTGCCGCAGGATGCCAGCGCCAACGCGGCCACCGACACGGTCATGAGAATGCTGCGCTTCATTATCTGTCTCCCGTCGGCGGGTCACCGATGGGGCATCAACATTCGTCGCGCTGCCTCGTTCCGAGGGACCTTTCCTTCCATTGTGCCGTTGACGGCGAGAGTGCGTGATCGTCACGCCATCGCGCCGCATTTGAAAGGCAAACCAATGGGCATCTTCGGCAAGATCATGGACAAGATTTTCCATCACGACGCGAAAGCCGCGGCGCCATCCTCTCCTCCACCGCCCGCCCCTCCGTCGCATCCTGCGTCGCCGAGCCCCACGGTTGCCGCGCCCCCTCCCCCTGCGGCCACCCCCGCGCCGGCTGCCCAGGCGGTAGATGTTGGCGCTGTGCTGGCGGCGATGGCGGACATGAAAGGTGGCGGAGGCAATTATCAGAGCTCCATCGTCGATCTCCTCAAGCTGTTGGACCTCGATTCAAGTCTTGCCGCGCGAAAGGAGCTGGCCGCAGAGCTCAATATCCATGCTGGCGAAGACGGCAGCGCGGAGCAGAATATTGCTCTTCATCGAGCCGTCATAGCCAAGCTGGCCGAAAATGGCGGCATCGTCCCGGACAGTCTGCGCGCGTGATCGAACGGACAGACTGGAAGGCATCAGTGTGACTCGGCTTGAAGAATTGAGACACGCCATGGAGGACGCTGCCGCGGCGCTGAACTTCGATGAAGCCGCCCGCCTGCGCGACATGATCAGTCTCGTGCGGGCCGGCGGCGATCAGCCCGAAACCGATATCGACCCTCAGGGTCTTGAGCGGCAGCAGCCTGGTGCGATGGGTCTGGGTACGAGCCAGCAGCGCGTACGCCCCCCACAGGGCTGGGTGCGTCCCAAAAAGCCAGATCCCATGACAAGAGGTCGCAGTCGCAGGGCAAAGGGTCTCTCTAAGAGAGATGAGCTATAGCGCAGCAGGCCCACGCGGTCATCCGCGTCGTTGCGCGCACGACCCCGTCGCCTTGGTGGGCGTCGAGACGAGGCGCCTCCTCCGGATCCACGCGGTCGCCCGCCCGCGTCACGCCCGGCTGGTTTCAGGGGGCAAGTGCTCAGCCAACGCCGCGATAGTCAGACCCGAGAAGTGAGACATTGCGACACCATCGAGCAGGATCGGATGCTCGATCGTCAACCTGGCCTCCTTCTGATGCTCCTGATCGAGCGCCAACCATGCCCGCACCGCGCCTTCAAGGTTGGTGACCTCGGCAATATCCTGTCCGCCACGCGCGACATTTTCGAGCCCCGCACTGATTGACCAATCGATTGCGGGAGTCTTCGTCGTATCGCTCCAGCTTGCTTCACTCAAATTGAAGGCCTCCGCCAAGATTTCGTTCAGGTCATTCTCTCGGCACAGCGCGTAGTGGTTCCGGGAAGTTCCACCGCAAGGACAGGAAGCTATGCCGGATCACAAACGCGAAAGCAGATCTGCCTTCTTGGCCGAAAACTCGTCGTCCGTCAGTATGCCCTTTGCGTGCAGTCCGGCGAGCGCTTCGATCGTCGCGACTATGCCGCCGTCAGGTTCGGCGGCAGCAGCTCGCGGCTTCGCATGAACCCCGGCGACGGCTGTGCCATCCCCCGAAGGCCCGCCTTCATCAGGTGCCAGTTCGCCGATCGATCGGCCGTCCGTCGACACCACCGCAAGGCTGTCCACCCGGACGAGACCATATTGAGTGGTCAGAGTGAGCGACTGACCGTCACCCTGCTGCTGGCCGAACCCGATAATCTGGTGATCGGCCGTATCATAGAGCGTGATCTGCCCGCCTCTCTCAATAGCAAGGCGATGCATTGCGGGGAAAACCGCATAATGCATGTCGTTCTGCGATCCGCTCGAAGCCGGGTTACCCAGTGCAACCGGCCATCGGCCGCTTTCGCTCGACGCAGACATGTCCGATGCGGTAACGCGCGTCAGGGCTGAGACATCGGCTCGCAAGGCCGTCGCAAGGTCCTCCGCCAGAGCCGCAACCCTGGCTTTCAGACCATGGTTGAACATGTCGCCGATCATCAGCATGCCGCCGCGCGACCATTGTCCGAGACCTCCCAATTCGGCATGGTTGAATTGCGCCTGATTACCGCCACCTGCCGCCATCGCCTGTAGCAGCGTCGCTGCGGCCTCACGGCTGACGCCGTGGCGATCGGCCAGTTCATCGACCAACCGGGCACCCTCTTGCGTCAGGTTTTCCAGCGCCTTCATTTGGGTGGTGCCACTGTCTGGGCATAGGTTCCGATGAGTTCGCCCTTGGCGATCACATGACCTTTCGCTTGCGTCAGCACCGCGTCGCGATCTGCGCCCGCTGGCACCGTCAGCATCCGGTCGAGCGCCATGATCTGAAAATGATAATGGTGCGGCGGATCGCCGACCGGCGGACGCGGCCCATAATAGCCGGTCGACCCGCGCGTGGTTCGCCCCTGAAGCAGGCCTTCCGGCTCGGTCAGCCGGGGCTGTTCCTGCACGCCTTCCGGCAGCGCCGTAACGGAGGCCGGTATATTCCAGGCGACCCAGTGGACGAAGGGCGACGCGGGCTTGGCATCGGGATCTTCGACGATGAGCGCGTAGCTTTGCGCGCCGGGCACGGCGTTCCATCGTAGCGCGGGAGACGCGCCGTCGGCATAGTCGCTATGCTTCATCGGGATTGCGCCATTAGGCTGGATCGTTGCCGATGTGATACCGATTACTCCCCGCGCCGATGTTTCGGGTCGCGCGAGGGCCAGCGGCACATCGCTTCCCTTGCCCGTCTGGCGAACCATCGCAACCGCCGGCGCCATCGTCGTCACCGCATTCTTCCGGCCTTTTCCATAAGCGATGCGGTAGATCACCCCATTGGCGTCGTCCGCCATCAGCAGCGAGCCGTCCTTGGCGACCGCAAGGCCCATGGGCCTGGCGATATGCGTCTGCCCGCCATCGGTCAGGAAGCCGGTCACGAACGGCTCGATTGCCGTCGCCTTGCCGCGATCGAAGCGGATGCGAACGATATTGTAACCCGATGGCTGTTCCCGGTTCCACGAACCGCGCATCGTCGCGAAGGCGTCGCCATTATAGTCCGACGGGAAGGAAGCGCCCTTGTAGAAAAGCATCTGCATCGGCGCTGCATGAGCGTTGTAGCCCAGCACCATCGGAACGCTCTGCGCTTTCCACTGCTCCTTGGTGATCCCGCCCACCGGCGTCGACTGGGGATAGATTTTTCCATCGGCATAGGCATGGGGCCAGCCATAGGCCCTGCCGGCCTCGATGCGGTTCAACTCCTCGGGCTGATCCTCGTCGCCCAGAAAATCGATGCCGTTGTCGAGGCCCCACAGCTCACCCGACCTGGGGTCCCAGTCGAAACCGATCGTGTTGCGCAGGCCGCTTGCGAAGATCGTCCGGCTCTTGCCGTCGGGCGATATACGCAGGATCGTCGCATTCTCGGGATTGCTTTCGTTGCAGACGTTGCAAGTCGAACCAACGCTGAGATACAGCATGTCGTCCGGGCCCCAAGCGATCGTGCGGTTTGCATGCTGCCCCGCGTCGGGAAGATCGCCGGCGAGCATCGTCAGCGGCCCGAGTGTGCCGTCGCCCATGATATCGGCGACGAAGAGCTCCTTGACCGTCACCACGTACATTTTCGTGCCATGGATCGCGATACCGTGCATACCTGCCCGATTGGCGACGGTCACGGGCATGCCGTCCGCCCGACCGTCACCATCGGCGTCCTTCAGCATCAGCACATCGCCCTGATCGCGACGCGTCAGATAGACCGTCCCATCGGCCGAAACGGCGAGGACACGGGCGTTTTTGAGGCCGGTGGCAAAGGCGGTTACCGTAAAGCCCGGGGGCGCCTTGATGGACGCGATGCGTTCGGGCGTCGCCGGCACCTTGGCGGGTTTGAAGATGGTCGTCGACATCGTGACATGCGTTCCGTCGCCTTGTTGAGCGAAGGCGGTGGACATTGACGCGGATGCAAAGAGGATCGTCACCGCAAAACTGCCAGTGCCTCTCCTCGAAACGTTGCGGCCCTGGATAAAATTGCGCGCGACGAGGTGGTGGTGGCGCATGGAAATCCTTCCTGATCGAATTACGCGCTCAACGTCCCAGGCTCTGCAGACGATCCTGAACGAATGGACAGAATTGCGTTGATCCTGATCAAAGTGACGAGCCCCTTCTGGACAGGGCTATCGATGACGCAGGTTGAACCTTGCGTCCTGGGCTTGCTCTGCCCGTCAAACAGCGCTGGCCGCCTTACCCTCATAAGCGCGAAGGGTCGTAACCATGAAACTCGTGCCGACCGGCGGCGTCATCCCATTGCGAACCAGGTCCCGCCTTCCCACCTTGAACCGCGGAGCGTGCCCGCACGCCATCTCAGACCGCTCATTGGAGCCGCCCCATCGTCCACTTCATTTTTGCGCTGCCCGCGATCCTGGTCATCACCCAGTTCCTGTGGCCCCTGATAGTCCCGGTTCTGGCCAAGGTCGCGGTGGCAACTTTGCTCCTCACCGCATCGCAATTTCACTTTTGGAGCAGATTGTCGTCGGGTTCGGTGTTCGCGCCCGAATTCCCGCGCGGCATCGTCATTCTCTTCAACTGGGCCAGCGGCGCCATCCTGTTCCTCGCGCTGCTCCAGCTGCTGCTCGATGTGACGATTTTGGCCATGTGGATGCTACCGGGCGAGGCGCCTGCGGTGCCGAACGCCGTCCGCTATGCGATGGCAGCGGCCGCCAGCCTTCTGGCCGCGATCGGCGTTCTCAATGCCGTGCGCGTTCCGCCGCTCAAGGACATCGATCTTGGTATCCGCGGCCTGCCGCCGGAGTTCGAAGGTTACACCATCGTCCAGCTCACCGATCTCCACATCAGCCGCCTGTTTCCCAAGGCATGGACACAAAGGGTCGTCGAACGCGTCAATGCGCTGGACGTCGATCTCATCGTCGTGACGGGCGACGTGATCGACGGTTCGCTTGCGATGCGCCGCACCGATGTGGCGCCTTTGGGCGCGCTGCGCGCCAGGGATGGCGTCTATATGAGCCCTGGGAACCATGAATATTTTCTCGGCTATCGCGAGTGGATGCAGCATTTTGCCCATATGGGCATGCGCATCCTCGCCAACGCCCACGCGATCCTGGAACGGCGTAGCGCGCGCCTCATGCTCGCCGGCGTCACCGACGCGTCAGCGCCGGCGACGGGGCAGCCCAAGCCGGACCTCGTCGCCGCGCTTGCGGAAGGCCCGCCCGGTGTCTCCATTCTGCTGCTTGACCACCAGCCGCGCGGTGCCTGTCGTGCCGCTGCGCGCGGCGTCGCGGCGCAGCTGTCCGGGCATACGCATGGTGGGATGATGCCCGGCCTTGATCGGCTGGTGGCGCGCGGAAATGCTGGGTTCGTATCAGGTCCTTACGATGTCGATGGCATGACGCTATATGTGAACAACGGTACCGCCATCTGGCCCGGTTTCGCCCTGCGCCTTCGTCGTCCGTCCGAGTTGACGCGCCTGACGCTTCGCCGCGCGCCATGAACTGTCGTGTTAGCGCCGCTCCGCGCGGCGAACGCCTACCTTCTGGATGACCCTGATGCCCGACGACTACAATCATGGCCGCCGCGACGGCCTTCGCCTCGCCCTGTCGGTCCTGGCCGCGGAAGAAGCCAAATGGGCGGCATTGCTTGGCCAAAGCCGTTCCTGGCGAACCAATGCGACCCGCGAAGTCCGGCACAAGACGATCCAGGTCGCCCAGAAACGCGTGCAGACGGTTCTGAATCGCATGACGCCAAAAGATGGAACGGCAGCTGCCGCCGAACTGACGGCCGCGCTCGACAAGCTTGGCCTCTAGCGCTTCCGCGTCTCGGCTTGCCCCAAGCGCTTATCCGGGTGCGTCGAGCGCCAGCAGATCCTGCTCTTGGGGATGACGCTCGATATAGGCCGCGACAAATTCGCACAGCGGCACGACTTTGAGGTTTTGCGCACGGGCGTCGGCGAGGGCTGCCTTGACCAGGCGACTGCCGACGCCCTGCCCTTCAAGCGCTTCGGGCACCTGCGTATGGGTGAAGACCAGCGCACCTTCGCGCCGGTCATAGGCCGCGATCGCCAATTGTCCGTCGACCGCCAACTCATAACGTCCCTCCGCCTCGTTATTCCGTACATTGCCCGTGTCGGCCATCATCCTATCTCCAGCTTCGGTTCCACCAGTCATTCGCCCATGAGATGGAGGGCAAGCCGTCGGGCGTGCGCCGCGCGCCTATGTTCGAACAGGTAGATGCCCTGCCATGTTCCCAGGCTCAGCGAGCCGTCGATCACGGGAACGGAAAGATGCACCTGCGTGAGCGCCGTGCGCAGATGGGCGGGCATGTCGTCGGGTCCCTCGTCGTCATGGTCATAGCGCACCGGATCCTCAGGCGCGATCCGCGTGAAATAGGCCTCCAGGTCGCGGCGCGCGGCCGGCGCCGCATTCTCCTGGATGAGCAGCGATGCGGACGTGTGCTGGCAGAAGATCGTCAGCAGACCGTCTTTGATCCCGCTTCCCTGGACCCACCGCAGGATCGGATCGGTCACCTCGTGCAGCCCTTGGCCCGGCGTGTCGATCGAAAAAATTGTCGTCTCTTGCCGCACGCTCGCCACCTTACCCAAATTCAGCTATCCCGATCGCGCGCAAATTGGGGAACCGCAAGAGGTGCGACCCAGGATAGCCGCCGAATGGTCCAATTCTCATATTGCGGATCGAGCCCTGACGCATCGTCGAAGCTCGCGACCGGAAGCTCGATCTCCTCGCCAGCCAGGTTGGCAAAGCGCGATCCGCACGCCGGACAATATAGCCTGTGATAACCGGCGCTGCTCTCCCATCCGGCATGCGCGCCCGACAGGTCGACCGCCCCGCGCGGAAAGACGGCGAAGGCGAGATAGGGCGCGCCATGCGCCTTCTGACAAGTAAGGCAATGACACAGGCCGACGCGCAAGGCCGCGCCGCTCGCAACGAAGCGCAGCGCGCCGCACGCGCATCCGCCGGACCGTTCCAAGATATCGTTTGTCATGGTCAAACAACGCGCAGCCGCCGAAACTGGTCCGGCCAGTATCCGCGACGGGCGCAATCGATCGAGGAAGCCCGTGTAATCGAAAGACCGTCATCCTATCTGGGTCGCATGCAGATCTTCACAATCGGATATGAGGGCGCGACCCAGGCCGAGCTTATCGCGGCCCTGAAGGAGGCGGGCGTCACGTTGCTGGCAGATATTCGCGCCGTTCCGCTGTCGCGCAGGCCCGGATTCTCCAAGAATATCCTCGCGGCGGCGCTCAGGGACGCGGGTATCGACTATATCGGGCTCAAGGCGCTGGGCACGCCGCCCGAAGGCCGGGAGGCCGCGCGCAAGGGCAATCATGCGCGCCTGGCGGAAGTCTATTCCGGCCAGCTCGACCTGCCTGAAGCGATCGTTCAGGGCGCGCAATTGGTCGAAATGGCGCAAGAGAGGCCAACCGCCCTCCTCTGCTTCGAACGCGAGCCAGCCGGTTGCCATCGATCGCTGCTGATCGACGCGATCCTGCCGGATGCCGATCGCATCGATCTTTATCCTGCGAATAAGCGGACCGCTTAATGCCACCTTTAAGGAGAGCATAGGAAGGTCGCCATCGGCTCCGGCCGGAACCGACGTTCGACCTGCCGTCAGCCGAGCGCCCTCGCCATCAGGCGCTCAAGGCGCTCGGCAAAGGCGCGTGGATCCGCCGGCGGCTCTCCCTCTGCGATCCGCGCCTCGTCGAGCAGCAAGAACGCCAGGTCGCTACGGTCTTCTTCACTCCCGCTGGCTTCGCCCAGTTTCGCGATCAGCGCATGGCCCGCATTCACCTCCAGCACGGGCTTGACCCGCTCGGGCGCGCGTCCGGCCGACGCCAGCATCTTCTCCAGCTGTAGATCCATCGCGTTCTCGGACGCGACGATGCAGACTGCGCTGGTCGTCAGCCGATCGGACACGCGAACGTCCGAGACATGGTCCGCCAGGACTTGCTTGGCAAAGGCAATGAAGTCGCTGACTTCCTCGGTGGCATGGGCCTCCGAGGCAGCCCCGCCCTCCGTGAGCGGAATGAGGCTGAGGTCGGTCGCGCCCTGGGTCACGGATTTGAAAGGCTTGCCCTCATAGTCGACGCCGATGGTCGTCCAGAAACTGTCGACCTGGTCAGGGAGCAACAGCACCTCGATACCGCGAGCCTTGAACCCTTCGAGCTGCGGCGACTGCGCGATCCGCTCGAGGTCCGTGCCAGTGGCATAGTAGATCGTGGTCTGGTTTTCCTTGAGCGAGGCTGCATAGTCCTTGAGCGATCGCCACCCGCCGTTCGACGTTGTGCTCTTGAACCGGGCAAGGCCGAGCAGCTGCTCGCGCCGTTCGAAATCCTCGTAGAGGCCTTCCTTGAGGACGGCCCCGAAATTCTCCCAGATCGCGGCGTACCGCTCAGGCTCGCTGCCCGCGAGCTTATCCAACTCGGACAGGACCCGGTTGCTCACACCCTTCTGGATGGCGGACAGCACAGGGCTGTCCTGGATCATCTCGCGCGACATGTTGAGCGGCAGGTCGGCAGAATCGACGAGACCGCGCACGAAGCGCAGGTAACGCGGCAGGATCTCGGCCTCGTCGGTGATGAACACGCGGCGGACATAGAGCTTGATCCGACCCTTGCGGTCGGGATCGAACAGGTCGAACGGCTCGGTCTCGGGAATGAAGGTCAGCACCGAATATTCGTGGCGACCCTCCGCCCGGTAATGGAGGGTCAGCGCCGGCTTGTCGAACTGGCCCGCGACGCTGCGATAAAAGTCGGCATAATCCTCTTCGCTGATCTCCGACTTCGCCTTGGTCCAGAGCGCGGCGCCGTCAGCGACCTGCCGCTCTTCCTCCTCGCTGCCCTGCTCCTTGACGAAGATGGGTACCGGCACATGGCCAGACTGCGCTTTTACGATCCGCTCCACTGTGTAGCGCTCGGCATAGGTCTTGGCGTCATCGAGCAGATGGAGCGTCACCCGCGTGCCGCGCGCGGGTGCGTCCGCTACATCGACCGGCGCGATAGTGTAGGTGCCCTGACCGTCGGACGACCAGCTCGCCGCCTCATCCGTACCAGCGCGCCGTGAAACCACATCGACCCGGCCTGCGACCATGAAGGCCGAGTAAAAGCCGACGCCGAACTGGCCGATCAGCTGCTGACCCTCTCCGTCCTTTTCGGCCACCAACTTGTCCATGAACGCCTTGGTCCCCGAGCGCGCAATGGTGCCGAGCGTCTCACCCATGTCAGCCGCGGTCATGCCGATGCCATTATCCTCGACCACGATGGTGCCGGCTTCCTTGTCGAGGATCAGCGTGATCCGCAGCTGCGGATCATCGCCGGAGAGGGCCGGATTCGAAATCGCCTCGTAGCGCAGCTTCTCGCACGCGTCGGCCGCGTTGGAGATGAGCTCGCGCAGGAACACATCCTTATCCGAATAGACCGAGTGCACCATCATGTGCAGGAGCTTGGAAACATCGGCCTCGAAGGCACGCGTTTCAGGGGCGCTCACGGTGTCGGCTGTCATTGGTCGTACATCTCTCATCTGACAATAGGGCGACGGTCAGATGGATCGAATGCGCAATCGGTTCAAGAGGCGAGCGCAGTCGGACAAGCCCAAGAGCTAGCCGATCGGAGGAGGAGAGCTCTGCACGCCGCTTAGCTGGATTTTGCCAGCGTAAGGAACGCGATCACGCCGGCGGCGACGGCCAGAACGGCCGCGACGATCGCCGCCGCCTGAAACGCACCGGTCAGGTCGGCGCGAGGCACCGCGATCACCGCGCCGGCGATTGCTGTCGCCACCAGCCCGCCGGTCCGCGCTGTCGCGCTGTTGAAGCCCGAAGCCGTACCTGTGTGCCGGTCATTCACCGTGGACAGTACAGCGGTCGTCAGCGGCGCGACCGCCCCTGCCATGCCGAGCGCGATGACGGCCATGCCGGGCAATATGCTCGTCCAGTAGCTGGCGTTTGGGTCGGCGCGGACCATGAGCGCGAACCCCACGCCAGTGACGATCGGCCCGATGGTCAGGGGCCAGCGCGGGCCGATCCTTTCGGCAAGGCGCCCGGCGAGGCGCGATACCGTCCCGATGACGATCGAGAAAGGCAGGAGCGCCAGCCCCGCCTGGGTCGGACTATATTGCCCGCCGACGATCAGCAGATAAGGCAGCAGCACCAGCAGTCCGCCCAGAGCGCCGTACAGCAACAGCGTGAGCAGCGTCAGCCCAACGAAGGGACGCGAGGCGAACAGCGCAAGCGGCATCATCGCGCGGTCGCCGAGCCGGTGCTCGACGATCAGGAACAGGACGAGCAGCATGATGCCGCCGCCAAGGCCGGCCCAGGTATCAAACGATGCGGCATGACGGCTCGACCACAGGGTCAGCGCCCAGGTCAGCGTGCCGAGCGCGGCCGTCGCAAGAAGTGCGCCCATCCAGTCGAGCCGTCCTCGTCCCTGTGCGCTCTCTTCCACATAGTGCCACGCCACAATGATCGCGGCCGTAGCGACGGGAATGTTGAGATAGAAGATCGCGCGCCAGCCGACACTGTCGACCAGCCAGCCGCCAAGCGGCGGCCCGACAGCACTGGCGATGGCGCCCGCCGCGGCCCAGGTGCCTACAGCGCGGCCTCGTGCCTCTCCCTCGAAAGAACTGCCCAATATGCCAAGGCTGTTGGGCATCAGGATTGCCGCGCCGACGCCCTGCGCGGCCCGTGCGAGGAACAGGGACGGCATGTCCGGCGCGAAGGCGCAGCCGACCGAGGCGAGCGCGAACAGAATGATGCCGAGGATCAGCGCGCGCTTGCGCCCGAAATGATCGCCGGCAGCCCCACCGAGAAGCAGAAGAGCGGACAGCGGCAGCAGATAGCTGTTAATGACCCAAGGCAGGCTGGATGCATCCCCCCTAAGCTCTTTGCTGATCGCGGGCAGGGCGACATTGGTGACCGAACCGTCGATGAAGGCGAGGCTAGAGGCAAGCATGGTCGCCGCAATGGTCCAGCCCGGATGCGCAACGCTTTTGCCCTTGACCGCTTCGGCCTGTCCGCGATCGCAGGAATAGGTCGACAATTTACTCCTCCTTCGGCGACGACGATCAGACCATAGCTTGGCATAGAGGCACAGCCACCAAAATCGCTATGAACCGGTTCCCTGTTCAAAAGCATCAGCGCCCTCGACGGGTATCGATGCGGAAACCCGCGTAATGTCCGCCGCGTTGAATAACATTCTTCACACTTGGCCAGCGATTAGCGCATTTGCCTTTCATGCGCTGGCTCTCGTAGCACTCAGTTTCGGTTTCTTCGAAGCCGGAAAAGCCCGTACTGTTAAGATCAATGCCGATAACACCGCTCAAACAGCCCGCTAGCGGCAGTTTGAGACTGGACAAATCAGAAGAGCGATCCGAATTAGTCGCCTTTTGAGAGAGGTACGCGGTAACGGCCGTAGCCGACCTTTGTGAGCCGCCCCTCGTCACACATGGGAGTCAGATAGCAACGAGGAACTCCGATAGCCGTGAGGTCCTTGGCGCGAACCTCTCCCTTTTGTTTTGCCAGCGCCACCGCACGCTCCCTCAAAGACGGCCGCGGCCCGCCTTCAGCCCTGATGCGAATGGCACGGTCGCGGTCACGCTTACGAACTCCGCCCGTAGATGCTTTCAAATAAAATACTGAATCTCGGAGAAATTCGTCGGACCCAGAAGGCTGAGCGAATTTCGCGCTTTTAACGAGCGCTCGATACCTTGATATTGTTCTTCGAGACTCTGGCAAAAATAGCGGCAAAAGTGTTCTTGACGTATCGTTCGATGGGAGCCACATTCCTACACACGAGACGCGGCTTAGGTCGCCAGGCTTGGTGCCTGGCGGTGCGCTATGTAGCGAAATCCTTTCGGACCAATTTTTGGGTGTGGAAACGTTAGCCTTCGACGTTGGCGACGACCAGGTTTCGCGCGCCCCGGCGACTGTCGCCGACAAGCAAAGCCGCCGTCGATCAGGCGCGGACCGCCGATCGCCCGTCATTTTGCACTGCCGAAGCGGAAGCTGGCCGAAATGCCGTAGAAGCGCGGCTCGCCCGCGATGAAAGTCGGCATACCGAGCGCGTCGCCGGCATTGCCGGCATCCTTGACATATTTCCTGTCGAAAGCATTTTCGATAAAGGCCTCGATCCGCCAGTCGCCGCCCACCGCCTCATAGCCCAGCCGCGCATTCGCCAGCGCATAACCCTTTTGCATTTCGTCCTGCAGATTGTCGACGGCCAGCGCCGCTGGCGGCTGCTGCAAGTCGGACCGGTCATTGTCGTCGTCAAAGAAGACCCCCGATTGCCAAGTGACGCTGGGCGAGAAGGCGACGCGACCGGGACCGGCCGGCACGCTCAGTATCGCACCGAGCGATGCGCTGTGATCGGGTGACAGGCGAAAGCGGTTGCCGTCGCGAATGCCCGCCTTGAACCGGCTGTGATTATAGGCGTAACTTGCATACAGGCTGATCAGATCATCGGGCACCCAACGCGCTTGCCCCTCAAAACCATAGCTCTCGGCCTTGCCGGCATTGGTGGTGACGGTCTGCGTGCCTTGCTGCACGGTCGTCTGGAAATTGTCATACTGATAAAAGAAGACCGATCCGTCGAGGAACAGGCTATGGTTGGCGAATGCCGCCTTCGCACCGAGTTCGTAGCTGTCGACCGTCTCCGATGGCAGCACCGTGAAACTGGTCGCGCCGAAGGGTGCAGCCGGGCCGGTGGGCGCGAGGATTTCGGGACGTCGGCCCCTGGCATAGGTCGCATAGACGCTTGCGCCTTCGCCGGGCATGAAGCGCGCGGTGAGGCGCCAGGAAAAGCCGCCATCGTTGTGGCTGGCGCTGTCGACCCCGCCATTGCCTGCGGTCGGCTGGCTGCCGAGGCCGAAGAGCGGCACTGGATAGGCGGCCGACGTCGGAATGGCAGCAGCGCCGGGCACCGACAATGCGTCCAGCAGCGCATCTCGCACCGCCACGGGTTGCCCTAGCGCACCAATAACCCCGCCCAGGATTGATCGGCCGTTCAGCACAGACGCCGTATAGTCGCCCCGCTTGTCGTCATGGCTGTAGCGCAGCCCACCGCCGATCTCGAACCTGTCCGACAGACGAATCGTGACGTCACCGAAGAGGTCAAGCGCCCTGGTTTGCGCGCTATTGCTGTTGGATTCCAAGTGGTTGGATTTGAGGTTAGCGGCGATCGCCTGCGCCTGCGCACTCGACATAGGCGCACCATAGGCGGCGGTTACGCCTTGCAGCAGCGCGCCTGTGAAGGCCGGGCTGGCAAGCAGCGCCGCGGGAACGGGATCGCTGGCCGGCCGTCCGGGAATGGCGCCGCCGCCGTTGAGCGCACCGGCAAGGCGCGCCAGCAGCGCTCGTTCGTCCAACTGCGCAGACGCGCGCTGAAAGCCGGTCTCGTGGAAATAGCTCGCACCGACGAACGCCGTCAGCGGGCCATTTTCATAAGTGAGGCGCAATTCCTGGCTCGTCTGTTCGCCATGCGCCTGCTCTGCGGCAGTCAGTATCGGCAGCGACAGGCCATCGGCGTCGAAAATTTCCAGCGTATCGAACTTGCGGAAGGCGGTAATGGAGGTGAGGGTGAAGCTTTCGTCGAGCTTCAGCTTCGCGATGCCGGTCACGCCCCAGACTTGCCGATCGAGTCCAAGGGGCTTGCCGCCTTCAAAGCCCGCTCCCGGCGATAGCGTCGCACCACTATTGCGCCCGCGATTCCCGATCACGGTGCCGGTCGCCGGATCGGTCGGGTTGTAGGCGATCGACTTGAAGGCGGTGCCTTCGGGCGTGTCCTTCTGATAATTGCCGATCAGGTCGAAGCTCAGAACCCCGGCTTCTCCATGAAAACTGCCGCGCAGCGCATAGGTGTCGGCGGAGTTGAAATCCTCGCCCCCCAGCAGATTTTCGACATAGCCGTCACGCTTGCGCATCCGACCCGCGAGGCGGATGGCCATGTCGTCCCCGATCGGCGCATTCACCATGGCTTCGGCGAGAAAGGCGTTGTAATTGCCATAGGATGCCTTGCCGGCGCCTTCGAAAATGCCCGGTTTCGCCTTGTTCTGAACGATGTTGACCGCACCGATCAGCGCACCGCGACCGTAAAGCGTCGACTGCGGTCCTTTGGCGACCTCGACCCGGCCGATGTCGAACAGTTCGACATAGGAACCGCGCGACTTGGAAATCGACACGCCGTCCTGAAACACCGACACGCGCGGTTCGTTGAAGGCCGTGCCGCTGTCCGATGTGATTCCCCGCATCACGAAGCCGGGATTGTTGGGCGACTGATTCTGGACCTCGAAACCCGGGACGTAACGGGACAGTTCGTCGAATTCCTCAATACCGAAACGATCGAGTTGTTCACTGCCGATCGCGGTCAGGGCCATCGGCACGTCGATCGGATCCTGTTCGCGCAATTGAGCGGTCACGATGATCGTTCCGTCATTGTCGCCCGGCGTTTGCGCATAAGCGTTGGCGCGGGACAGCGCAGCCAGACTGATCGCCACAAGAGCGAAAGAGCCGATTTTCAAGATATTTGTCCCCTTGCATGCAGCGCTAAGCGCTCCGTATGAAAGGCGCGTGGCCGTCCGTCCAGACCGGCGGCACGCTCCCACTGTGACGCGAATGCCACAAGCCGCCGCTTTGCGACGAGCCGCCGAGACACAGAAACATATTGTAACATTATCGACATGTCGTCGCCTTAGCGGCAGCCACACAGGGTGGTGACGACAGGTCGGGCGACGGTCCTTCCTTCAGCCATTCGGACGCAGGTCCGGCTGCATTGCGTATCCGGCCTTCAGAACCATATGCCGCCTGTCATATTGCACCAGCCTTTTTTCGATTTTGAGGCGCGCGACGCTCTTGCCATTTCCAATCAGCCGATGCATAGGCGCGGCCTGTCCGGCGAAAGCCGGTCGTTCCCCGATAGCTCAGCGGTAGAGCATTCGACTGTTAATCGAATGGCCGTAGGTTCGAATCCTACTCGGGGAGCCATTTTTCCCAGCATCAGCAATGGTTTGGCGCCAAATCGCCTCATGCCGTCTTTGGCCAAGAAAAAACGCGCGAAGCCGGTGGGCCTCGCGCGTTCAGGGTCACGCTTGGGAGGGAAGGTTCAGCGCGATGCGTATTGGCGGCCCTTGGTGGCGACGGCCCAGCGCTGCGGCGTCGCGCCCGGCGCGCCTTCGCGCACGAAGCACTGGCCGCTCTGGGCGCGGATCGTGCGACACGCCGTCATGGCGTCTGCCCGGCTGCCAAAGCCGCTGATGGCGAGGCGGTGATAGGCCTTGCCCTTGACGGTCGCCTGGCTGGTGAGGACCGGGAAAGCGGCCAGCGTGCTGCTGCGCCCGGCCATGGTCATCCATTTTTCCTTGGCGATCGCCGCATTGTCATAGGCGCCCAATTGCACCACCCAGTTGCTGGCGCCATTGGCGACCGGCTTGATGAAGGCGGCCTGCTGCATCCGCGCGGCGGGCGCGGCGACGACCGGCGGCGCCTTGGCGGTGCGGCTCTTGGCCTGAACCGGCTTGGCGTTGCGATCCTCGACGATGAAATCGCGGGCGGCGACGCGCACCGGCGCGCGTTCGGCCCTGATGACGGGCGCGGCCTCGACCACCGGCTGCGGCGCGGGGGCGGCTTGCGCCATCTGCACCGGCGCTTCGGGCTGACTCTCGGGCAAGGGCGCGACTTCAGGCACGGCCTGCGCCATTTCGACCGACGCGGCGGCAGGCGCCAGCGCCAGCGCGACCGGCTGCCCGGCATCGCCCCCGTTGATGGTCACGCCCATCAGCGCGGCGACGCGCATCGGCGCCAGGGACGGCTCGGCGATCTGCGCCCAGTCGGAAATACGTTTGTTCGCGGCCAGCGGCTCCAGGTCCATGCCCACGATCATGCGCGCATCCTTCCACCGGCCGGCCAGCGCATAGGCATAGGCCAGGTTCTGGCGCGTGCGCGCGGTCGCCGACGGATCGTGAATGGCTTCGGACAAGATGCGGACGCCTTCGGCCGAATCCCCCGCCATCGCCATCGCCAGGCCATAGTCGCCCGCTGGAACCGTGCCGGCATTGGCGACCAGCAAGCTGCGCGCGGCGTCGGGGCGACCCTGCGCCACCTGCACCAGCGCCAGGCTGACGATCGTGCTGGCATCGCTATTACCCAGCGTCATGGCGTCGCTCAGTGCCGTTTCGGCCGATGCGAAGCGTCCGGCCAGCACATAGGCACGGCCCAAAATTTGGCGATAGGCGGCGTTCTGCGGGGCAAGCTGCACCGCGGCTTCAGCGGCTTCCACCGCCTTGGCGGCGTTGCGATCGGCCAGCGCCTTTTCGGCGGCGATGGCGAGCTTGCCCGGATTGCCCTTCTGCTGGACGGCCGAAGCCGACGGGCGAAAAGCCGCGCCGGTGCAGCCGACCATGGTCGTGGCGACGAGCAGGGAAGACAGCGCCGCCTTTCCGAATGTCGTGCGTTTCATAAATTTACCCACCCTTCATTCACTGGCCGTCGCGCATATGCGGCAGCTGCTGAGTCAGCCGGTCGATTTCCGGCAGGTCATTGAGAAGATCGTCCAGCGCCTGCGTCACAATCTGCTGGGCCGAACGGCCCGTGATCGCGCAGGCCAGACGCAGTTTCAGATGCCGGTCGGCATCCAGGCGCAGCGTGAACGCCGCCTTGCGGTTGCGGGCGACGGCCTGAACCGATGCGGGCTTGGCGGCGAGGCGCTTGGCCAGAACCTTGCGCTCCGCCACCACCGGCGGCACGGGAACGACGGGCGTCATCGGCGTCAGGCCGATCGGCGCAGCCGGTTCCTCCATCGGTTCATGCACCGGCTCGACATCGAAGCCCATGTCGTTCCAGCCTAGGTCATCCTGCTGCAGCGCCGCGCTCGATGCACGGCCAAAGCCCAGCATCGGGCGGCGCATCGCCGGCTGGGCCGCGCCCTTGCGGGCCAGCAGGCCCGATGTCAGCGAAGCAAGCGGTTTGGGTTCGGCCATGGTCCTGGCTTTCCTTACTGGCCGATCACGCGGCGGCCGAAGCCCCCGCTCGATGGACGGCTGGCGATCGTGCCGACTGTGCCCTGCGGCACGGAAAAGACGGTGCGGCGGAAATTCTTCTCCAGCCGGTCCGACACATAGGACCAGAGCGCCTCCACCTCGGCGGCGGACCGACCCTTGGGGTCGACCTCCATCACGGTGCGGCCGTCGATCATCGAGGCGGCGAAATCGGTACGGTGATGCAGCGTCACCGGTGCGACCGTGCCATGCTGCGACAGGGCCACGGCGGCTTCCGAGGTAATGCGCGCCTTGGGTGTGGCGGCGTTCACCACGAAGATCAGCGGCTTGCCAGCGCGTTCGCAAAGGTCGACGGTGGCGCCCACGGCGCGCAGGTCGTGCGGGCTTGGCCGGGTAGGCACGACGATCAGTTCGGCGACCGAAATGACGCTCTGGATCGCCATGGTGATGGCAGGCGGCGTATCGATGACGGCCAGTTTGAAACCCTGCTGGCGCAATATCTCGAGGTCGGCGGCGAGGCGCGCGACCGTGGTTTGGGCAAAGGCCGGAAACTCCGCCTCGCGCTCGTTCCACCAGTCGGCCAGCGAACCCTGCGGATCGATATCGATGAGCACGACCGGGCCGGCGCCGGCACGCTGCGCCTGCACGGCCAGATGGCCCGACAAGGTCGTCTTGCCCGATCCGCCCTTTTGCGACGCCATTGCCAAAATCCGCACGCACACCCCCCAGAAAATCCAGTTCCGGGCCGGATTGCCACGAGTGCCGCTAAAATTTGGTTAACTGCCCGCGAAACTGATGGTCGTGCGACATCATGGTTAAGTTGCTGTGCGGCATCTTACCGTTACGCTAACAGGACTTTAACCTTGTTTGACCATTGCGGTTGCCCATGACGATTTTCGCACTGGAGCCTGTGCATATGAAACATATCTGGGGAACCGCGGCGCTGGTCGCGATGCTGGGCATTGCGTTGCCCGCGTTGGCGGATGTGAAGGCCGGCGTGGACGCCTGGCAGCAGGGCGATTATGCGAAGGCGGTCGCCGAATGGCGGCCGCTGGCGCAATCGGGCGACCCCGATGCACAGTTTAATCTGGGTCAGGCCTACAAGCTGGGCCGCGGGGTCCAGCCCGACCTCAACGCCGCCATAGACTGGTATCGCAAGGCGGCGGTGCAGGGACATTTGCGCGCAGAGGATAATCTGGGCCTGCTGATGTTCCAGCAAGGCGACCGCACCGGCGCCATGCCCTATCTGCAGCGCGCGTCGATGCGCGGCGAACCGCGGGCGCAATATATCGTCGGCACCGCCCTGTTCAACGGCGACACGCTCGGCAAGGATTGGGTCCGCGCCTATGCGCTGATGACCCGCGCCTCCGCGTCGGGCCTGCCGCAGGCCGCGACCAGCCTGGAGCAGATGGACAAATATATCCCCGAAGATCAACGCAAGCAGGGTCTGGCCCTCGCCGCCAGCCTGGACAAGGGCGACAAGAGCGTCATGCTGGCGCAAGCGGCTCCGCCGCCGCCGCGCAGCGGCCCATCGGCCGTCCGCACCACCCAATTGCCGCCCTCCACGCCCAGCCAACCCGCCCCCAAACCCGCGCCGGCGCCGCCCCGGCCCGCACCGCAGGTCGTTGTCGCCAAGCCAAAGCCAGCGCCGGAACCCGCGCGTCCTGCTGCCATGGCCGCTGCCCCCGCCGCTTCGGGCGGCTGGCGCGTACAGCTCGGCGCGTTCGGCGAAGAAGCGCGCGCCCGCACGCTCTGGAGCCAGCTCAGCCGCAAGGTCAGCGGCCTGTCTGCCTATCAGCCCTATCTGGTGAAGGCCGGCGCGGTCACGCGGCTCCAGGCCGGGCCGCTCGCCAGTAACAACGACGCCGCGCGCCTCTGCGGCGCGATCAAGGCCGCCGGCGCGGACTGCATGCCCAAGAAGATGTGAAGGTTCAGGCGCCCCGCGCCTGCTCCACCATCCAGTCGCGAAACTGGGCCAGCGCCCCCGCGACCAGCGCCCCGGTCGGGTAGACCAGATAATAGGCCTGTTCGCTCGACAGCGGCCGGGCGAAGGGGACGACCAGCGTGCCCGCCGCCAGTTCCGGCTGGATCAGGAAACTGGGGATCAGCGCCACCCCGCCCCCGGCTGCGCAGGCCTGCGCCAGCATCAGGAAATGCTCATAGGCCGGTCCAGGCGCCAGTGCCGACGCATCCACGCCCGCCGCCGTCAGCCAGCGGGTCCAGGCATCGCGACGCGACGTCTGGCTCAAGAGCGGCGCGCGCAGCAGGTCCCCCGGTTCGCGCAGCGGATGTGCCGCCAGCCAGGCCGGCGCGCAAACGGGCACCGCTTCCTCGCGGAACAGAAAGTCCATCGTGACGCCGGGCCAATCCGCCGCGACACCGAAATGAACGGCTGCATCGAAATCCTCATGCCCGAAGTCGAAGGGTTGCGAACGAGCGGCGAAATCGATCACCAGATCGGGATGCCGCGCGGTCAGTTGCGGCAGGCGCGGCGCAAGCCAGCGCATCCCGAAGCTGGGCAAGGTCGCGACCCGCAGGGCGGTCTGTGACGGCCGCGCCGAGGCTCGTGCCGTCGCGCGGCGGATGGCGTCGAGCGCCGGCAACAGGTCGTCGGCATAGGCCCGCCCCGCTTCGTTCAGCCGCACCCGTCGTCCGATCCGGTCGAACAAGGGCGTCTGCAGCCAGTCCTCCAGTTGCGCGATCTGGCGACTGACCGCGCTCTGGGTCAGCCCAATCTCCTCGCCCGCGCGCGAAAACCCGCCATGGCTCACTGCCGCTTCGAAGGCGGTCAGTGCGTTCATTGGCGGCAGCCATTTGCGCAATCCACTCATTCCAAACTCGCATCTACAGATGACAGGTCGCCATTTTGAAAATCATGCCTATCTTGCGATAAGGGCGTTGTCATCCCGGAGCATTTCATGTCGATTGAGAATATGGGCAGCATAGAGACATTGGTCGTCGCCACCCTGGGCGAAGCGGCGGGCCGCCAGACGCTCGCCATGCTGGCGATCGATCCCGCCCTGCTGACGCAGCGCGGCGACACCGTGTCGCGCGCCGCCTTCGCCATGGCGCTGAACGTCACCCTGTTCGCCGACCTGCTGCATCGGGTGCCGAGCGGAAACGCCTATGTCGCCGATACGCTCACCCGGGGCGGCAAGGTTATGTTCGACCATGGCGCGCTCCGCTCGATCCGCTTCCCCGATGGCCCGACCGGCGCGCTGCCCGGCGGTGAGGATGCCTTTACCCGCATCTTCCTGCCCTTGGGCTATGCAATGGCGGCCATTTATCCGCTCGACCGGCTGAAGATGACCGGCCGGGCCTACCGCCATAGCGACTTCCCCGAAGCGATCCCGCAATTCTTCCTGTCCGAACTCCATGTCGATCGCTTCGACCCGGAATTTGCCGAGGCCGCCGCCCGTGTCTTCGGCACGTCGCGCGATCCCTTGGACGATCGGGCGAAGGCGATGCTGGCGCGCTATGAAGCCGGAGAAGCTGTCCAACTCGTTGACGCAATCGCCACGCTACCGGCAATCCTGTCCGCCTTCGATCGTCAGCATGATGCACCGGGTTTCGCCGATTATCAGTTGCTCCTGTCCCGCTCCAACGAAGCCGCCTGGATCGCGACCGAGGGCAATGGCTTCAACCATGCGACCGACCGGGTTGCGGATGTCGCCGCTCTTGCTGAACGGCTGAAAGCGGAGGATCGCCCGATGAAAGAGAAACTGGAAGTCTCCGCAACGGGCCGCGTGCGCCAGACCGCCTTCCGCGCCGACAGCGTCGAACGACTCTTCGCCGACGGGGAATTGCGGCAGGTGCCCGGCTCCTTCTACGAATTCATCAGCCGCGATATCGATCCCGCGACAGGCAGGCTCGACCTCGCCTTCGACACCGGCAACGCGACTGGCATCTTCGCCATGACCAGTGCGCAAGCGGGCGCGGCACGGTGAGTATGATGCTCCAGTCCTTCGATCCGGCGTCGCGCGAACTGGTCTGGGAAGGCCCGGTCGCAAGCGCGGACGACTGTCACCGCGCCATTGCCA
This sequence comes from Sphingobium sp. 3R8, assembly GCF_020166615.1. Lineage (NCBI taxonomy): Bacteria > Pseudomonadati > Pseudomonadota > Alphaproteobacteria > Sphingomonadales > Sphingobiaceae > Sphingobium > Sphingobium sp. 3R8. The sequence goes on from NZ_JAIQXR010000030.1 coordinate 33,204, forward strand.
CCGCCCATGCTGCCCTGCCCGGCTGGCGCGCGCTACCGGTGGACGACCGCACCGCCATCGCGCGCCGCTATGCGCAGATATTGGGGGACAGGCGCGCGGCGCTGGCCGCACTCATATCCCGCGAAACGGGCAAATTGCTCTGGGAAAGCGACGCCGAAATCGGATCGATGATCGCGAAGGTCGATGTGTCGATCAAGGCTCATGCCGAACGTACCGGCGAGCGCGCCGCCGACATGCCCTTCGGTCGCGCAGTGCTCCGTCACCGCGGCCATGGCGTGATGGCGGTGCTTGGCCCTTATAATTTCCCAGGCCACCTGCCCAATGGTCATATCGTCCCCGCCCTGATCGCAGGCAATGCCGTCGTCTTCAAACCGTCGGAGATCACCCCCGCGACCGGTGCGGCGATGGCCGACGCCTGGGCAGCGGCGGGCCTGCCCGACGGGTTGTTGACCGTGGTCCAGGGCGGTCGCGCTACCGGCGAGGCGCTGGTCGCGGGCGATATCGACGGCTTGCTCTTTACCGGATCGGCAGGCGCGGGCGCCGCGCTGCGTCGGGCGCTGGTCGACCGGCCTCATGTCGTCATGGCGCTGGAACTGGGCGGCAATAACCCGCTGATCGCCTGGGGCTCGCCAGAAGCATCCGCGTCGATCATCGTCAACTCCGCCTTCATCACCACCGGCCAGCGCTGTTCCTGCGCCCGCCGTCTGATCGTGCCCGAAGGCGCGACCGGCGACGCCATCGTGGAGGCTACCTCTGCCGTCGCCACCCGCCTGCCGATCGCCGCCTGGAACGAGCCGGGCGACGCCTTCATGGGACCGTTGGTGTCGGACCAGGCCGCCGCGGCCGCGCACCGCGCCGTCAGCGACCTGATCGCGCGCGGCGCGCGGGTGATCCGCGACTTCAACAGCGTGCAGGATCGCAGCGCCGCCTTCGTCACCCCTGCCCTGCTCGACCTGACCGGCGTTGACACGCCCGATGCGGAGATTTTCGCACCGGTGCTGACGGTCATCCGCGTGCCGGACTTCGATGCGGCGATCGCCGCCGCCAACGCCACCAGCTTCGGCCTGTCCGCCGGGCTGATCTCGCAGGATGAGGCATTGTGGCAGCGGGTGGTCGAGGAAAGCCGCGCTGGCGTGGTCAACCGCAACAGGCCGACCACGGGCGCGGCGGGCAACATGCCCTTTGGCGGCCTGGGCGCATCAGGCAATCACCGCCCCAGCGCCTATTATGCCGCAGACTATTGCGCCTATCCCATCGCCAGTTTCGAGGCGGAGGGCGTCGCGGCGGTGCCAGTCAACGGCTTGAGCAATTGATACGGCCGCCCGCGCCGTCGGTCGCGTGACCGAACGACGCGGGCGCCTCGCCCTCCAAGATGATAGCTTTCCTGACCGGACGTGGGTTCAAAGCCCCAGCCGCGCCCAGAAGTCATCGGGCGCGATCGCGCCGCCCACAGCCGCCTTGCGCTCGACGCGAGTCCAGGACGAATGGGGCAGATAGACATGGCTGTCCGGCTGGACGCGATGAGGCTGGCGGGGGCGTGTGGTTTTGCGAGTCATCGTCTTCTCCTCATAGCAAGGGAACACGAAACCTGGCGTCGTCGCTTCGGCACCGTGCGCTTTAGCCGTTGGTGACGCGGAGCAAGCTGACATCCTTCAAAAGCCGCGGAGCGAAACGCTCGCCACTCTATCTAGTCATTTAGTTGAGAAAGTCGAAATAGCTTTGCTTGGGGTGCCGCCAGTCCTGCTTGGTCATCCCAACCAAAACCAGCCTATGCCTAATCACCCGATCCGATGGAGCCCGCACAGCTTGTTGCCCGCCGGATCGCGCAGATAGGCGAGATACAGCTTGCCGAAGCCGCCTTCGCGCACGCCGGGCGGATCTTCGCAGGTTGCGCCGCCCGCTGCCACGCCTGCTGCGTGCCAAGCGTCCGCCTGTTCGGGCGAGGCCATGGTGAAACCGATCGTCCCGCCATTCGCATGACAGGCCGACGCACCGTCGATCGGCTTGGTCACCAGAAACAAGGCATTGTCATGCATATAGATGACACGCCCCATATCGTCGTAAAAGCCGGGTTTCGCACCCAGCGCACCGAATGTCGCGTCGTAGAAGGACTTGGACGCCTCCATATCGTTGGCACCCACCATGATGTGGCTGAACATCATCATCTCCAATTATGCAGAACCACAGGGTGCATGGACGCAACATAGCCGCGCCCATAGACGTGGCACGGGCGCTCGACCCAGACAATGACCCCGACGAAAGCGCGGTCAGGCGGGAAATCCCGCCGCAGGAATCAGAAGATCGTGCTGTAGAGGAACCAGCCCACGATCAGCAGGCTCGACACGATGCAAATACGATCACCAAAGACGTCGATACGAGACATCAGAAAAACATCCTTCCACATGCAGCGCTCTACGTCGCCTCTGAGAAAAGATTACATCAGTTTTCACCGTATCGGAATAGCAAAGTTGCGACCAATCGCCTTATTGAGACGCTGAACCGATGTTCAGCACCTCTTGAAAGCGATTTAGGCCAGCCCACCCCTTCTGGCAGACAGGCTGGCGTCGCTTTAACGGCCGTTATTTATCGGAAATCCGGGCCGCGATGTTGCAGAAAGGACCGAGTCGCTTCTTCCGGCCCGCGATAGGCTTCCTGAAACTCGGCGCTCCAATATTTCAGGTCTTCCAGATCGATTCGCGTGCCGGATACGGCGCACAGCACGAACTGCCCCGGCTGCACGATGTCGAAATGCGGCGTGTCATAGTGCAGCACCGCCAGACCCTGAATGTCCCCGATCATCGCCGACGCCCTCAATCGCCGGTCAGGATACGGTCGACCAGTTGCTTCACGGTCGGCACGAACCCGTTGGAGTAAAAGGGATCCTGCTTGAATTTATAGGCACCGTGGCCCGCGAACAGCAGATTCTGGTCGAGGTCGCCGCCATGCACCGCCTCCTGCAATGCCTTTTGGATGCAGAAGCTGCGCGGATCGGCCAGGCGACCGGTCGAATTGGTCTCGCTGTCCATCCAGGACGAGAAGGAACATTGGCTGAGGCAACCCATGCAGTCCGTCTGATCCTTGCGGATGACGCCCTTTTCCTCTTCGCCGACGAAAACCAGCGTATTGTCCGGCGTCTTGAGCGCAGCGGTGAAGCCCTGCCCTACCCATTCGCGCGCACGGGTCAGATCGCCCAGCGTAACCCAGAAATTCTTGCCCTTCACGCCCACGTCGAGCTGGTGGGTATGGTCGCCCGCCTGTTCGGTGCTGAACGGAATCTGCCGTTCCGAGCGCGCCTCCAGGCTGCGCAGGAAGGGATTGCGGATCGCCGAACTGTAGAAGCCGGTCGGCGAGAATTTGTGCAGCAGGATGTCGCCGGGATTGAGCTGGGTCAGCCGCTCCTTCCACAACTGCGGGATCGGGCTTTCCTGCGTCAGCAGCGGACGGGTGCCGAACTGGAAGGCGATCGCGCCCAGTTCGGGGTTGTCGATCCAGTCGTTCCAGTCCTTGAGCGCCCAGACGCCGCCCGCCATCACGATCGGCACCTCGTCGGAAATGCCGCCTTCGCGCATCGTGTCGCGCAGCGCCTTGACGCGGGGGTAGGGGTCCTGCGGCACCTTGGGATCTTCGGCGTTGGACAGGCCGTTATGGCCACCCGCCAGCCAGGGATCTTCATAGACCACTGCCGCCAGCCATTCCGACGCCTTGGAATAGGCGCGTTTCCACAGCGCGCGGAAGGCGCGGCCGGAAGACACGATCGGCAGATAGCTGACATTGTAGGAGGCCGCGATCTCGGACAGCTTATAGGGCATGCCCGCGCCGCAGGTGACGCCCGCCACCATGCCCTTGGTCTTTTCCAGTACGCCGTGCAGCACGCGCTGCGCGCCGCCCATTTCCCACAGCACGTTGATGTTGATCGCACCCTTGCCGCCGGCGATCTCATAGGCGCGCTTCACCTGCTCGACCGCGCCGTCGATGGCATAGGCGACCAGTTCCTCGTGACGATCGCGACGGGTACGGCCATGGTAGATCTGAGGGATGACGTCGCCGAAACTGTCATAGCTGTCGGCGTTCACCGCCGACACCGTGCCGATGCCGCCCGCAGCCGCCCAGGCGCCGGAACTGGCGTGGTTGGACACGGCAACGCCCTTGCCGCCTTCGACCAGCGGCCAGACTTCACGGCCACCATAGACGATGGGCTTCAACCCCTTGAACAACGACATCTCCCGCAAAAACCGCCCGGCCCCCTCGACCGGGTAAAAGCGACCCTATAGCAGCTTTGGCTGTCTATGACGAATTTGGCGCGCCCTAGCGCAAAATCATGGGGCTGGCCAGTGCCTCGCCATATAGGCGCGCATAAGCATTCACCATTTCGGCTTCGGCATAGTCGCGCGTCGCGCGGCCTCGGTTGGCGGCTCCCAGTCGGGCCCGCAGTTCGGCGTCGCCAGCCAGCGTTTCCAGCGCATCTGCCAGCCCCTGCTCGTCAGACACGACGAACGGCCGGTTTTCCGGTGCGACCATGTTGGCGACATCGCCGACATCCATGGACGCCGCGGGCACGCCGGCCGCCATCGCCTCCACCAAGGATATCGGAAACTGCTCACTGTCGGAGGACAAAGCGAACATGTCGAACAGGCCGACGAAGCGCCAGGGGCGATCCATGAAACCAGCCATATGGATATCGTCCAGGCCAAGGGCGGCGGCCTGCGCCAGGATTGCCTCGCGCTCCGGCCCCTCGCCCACTACCACCAGTTGCAGCCTATCCTTGTGCGCCGCGACGGCGCGTACGAGGCGGGGGATATTCTTGACCGGCCGAAGCCCTGCCAGCGTGCCGACCAGCAGCTTGCCGGGCGTGCGGACCAGGCCAGGAATGGCGTCCTTAGCTGGCGGCGTGGCATAACGAACGACGTCGATGCCGTTGCGGATCAGATGGACCTTGCCTGCCGGCTGCTTCCACACCGATCGCGCGATGGTTTCGAGCCGGACCGAGGGCACCACCATGCCGTGCGCGCGTTGCAGCCCGACCCGACGGAACAGGTTGCGCTTGGTCTTCAACCGCTCGGCCTCGTCCGCGTTGAACCCGTCCTCGTGATGGATCAGCGGCGGCAGGCCGGCCGATGCGCCCGCCAGCCGATGCGCCATGACCGCATCCATCGATCCCCAATTATAGGTCAGGATCAGGTCGAACCGCCTGAGGAAGGCTGTGATGACCTTGTAACGCGCCAGCCCCGGCTTGCCCGCAAAAGACGGCCCATCGGGAAATTCGACGTCGATCGCAGGATGGATCGCGTCCCGCGCGCTCATGGCCGCGGGATCGGCGCTGACGATGCTGTGCCGCGCCTTGTCGCCCCAGACATTCATCAGCCGCACGGCGCGCGCTTCCTTACCGCCCAGAGTGAAACTGCCGTGGACGTGGAGGATATGCGGCCTATTCTTGCCCGAAATATCAACCATGCAGGACGCGGTCCAACAACCGGTCGATCGCGGCGACGCTTTCCGGCTCGTCCAGCCCCGGCGCATGGCCGACGTCAGGAACGGTCGTCAGTTCGGCACTGTCACCGATCCCCTCCACCATGCGCTGCGCCGTGGCGGCGGACAGCAGGTCGGATCGCTCGCCCCGCAGCAACAGCGTAGGAATGCCGCGGAAAGCCTGCATTACGGGCCACATGTCAACGCCGGCCTCGCTGCCCATGGCGCGGATCGGTTCGGCGATCTTCATATCATAGTCCAGCACGACGCGCCCGCCACTGTTCAGTCGATAGAGGCGCTTGGCCATGGCCAGCCATTGTTCCAGGTCATAGCCAGGATAGACGTCGCCATTGGCCTCGGCCAGGGCGCGGGCGGCATGGACCCAGGTCGGGTGCGACTGGCCCACGCCGACATAGGATCGGATGCGCGCCAGCCCGCCTTCGTCCAGTACCGGCCCGACGTCGTTGAGCAACGCGCCCGCCAGCCATTCCTTGTGGGTTGCGGCGATCAACATGGTGATGACGCCGCCCAGCGACGTGCCGACCGCAACGAAGCGGGTGATGGCGAGATCGGCCAGCAAGCGACTGATATCCTGCAAATAGGTTAGCGGGACATAGGTCATCGCATCCTTGGCGTAGGCGCTTTCGGCGCGGCCGCGCATGTCCGGGCAGATCAGCCGCCACTCGCCCGCCAGCCGACCGGCCAGCGGTTCGAAATCGCGGGCGTTGCGGGTCAGCCCCGGCAGGCAGAGCAAGGGCGGGCGGCCGTCATCGACTCCCGCATAATCCCGATAATGGAGCCGCAGCCCATCGGGTGACCACCAATATCCATCGCTGTAGCCGCTCAAGCTTGATCCTTCTGGTGACCTTCCCCCATATCGCCTTATGAACCAGACGCCGCAAGCCGCCATTTATCGCCCCGCCTCTGAAATCGACGCGCTGATGCCCGACATCGCCGCCCCGGTCACGGCGGCGGACTTTCCGCAGACGATCCTGCGCTACCGCAACGACCGCGCCGCCGCCTCGGTGGGGCTGGACGAGTTGAGCGACGCGCAATGGATCGCCCATTTCGGCCGTTTTGAGCCGCTGGAGGGCAGCCTGCCCCAGCCGCTGGCCCTGCGCTATCACGGCCATCAGTTCCGCCACTATAACCCCGATATCGGCGACGGGCGCGGATTCCTGTTCGCCCAGTTGCGCGACGATGCCGGCCGTTTGCTGGACCTGGGCACCAAGGGGACGGGCCAGACCCCCTATAGCCGCTTCGGCGACGGCCGGTTGACGCTGAAGGGCGGCGTGCGCGAGATATTGGCGACCGAGATGCTGGAAGCCCTGGGCGTCAACACGTCCAAGACCTTTTCCATCATCGAGACGGGCGAGGCACTGGAGCGCAACGACGAACCGTCCCCTACCCGCGGCGCGGCTATGGTGCGTCTGAGCCATTCGCATATTCGCATCGGGTCGTTCCAACGCGCGGCCTTTCATGACGACAAGGCGCTGCTGGCGAAGCTGACCGACTATGCCCTCACCCGCCTCTATGGCGAGACGCCGGGGGACAATCCATCCGCACAATTGCTGGGTCGGGTGGTCGAGCGCACCGCCGACCTCGCCGCCAGCTACATGGTTGCGGGCTTCGTCCATGGCGTGCTCAACAGCGACAATATCAATGTGACGGGCGAGAGCTTCGACTATGGTCCTTGGCGTTTCACTCCGTTGTGGGATGCCCATTTCACCGCCGCCTATTTCGACCAGCAGGGACTCTATGCCTTCGGACGGCAGGCCGAAGCGATCCATTGGGATGTGGCGCAACTGGCGGTATCACTCCGCCCGCTGGTGGAGGCGCCGTCCCTGATCGAACAGCTGGAACGGTTCCCGAAGCTCTACGGCGATGCTATGCAGCGGCGCTTCTGCTGGCGACTGGGCGTCGAGAGCATCGACCCTGGCGCGATGATCGAGGCGGCGGTGCGCGGCCTGGTGACGAGCGGCACGCCGATCGACCGTTTCTTCCACGACTGGCGCGGCGGCACAGCCCTCTCCGGCGCGCATTATGACGATGCTGGCTGGGCGCCGTTCCGCGAGGCGATCGCGGGCTTTACCGCTTTGCCCAACGCAAGGGACCATCCCTATTGGTCGGACGAAGCGCCCTGCTCCATGCATATCGATGAGGTGGAGTCTATCTGGAGTGCCATCGACACGGATGACGACTGGACACCGCTTCATAACAAAGTCGCCGCGATCAGGCGGATGGGCGACGCTCATCGCATCGCACGATGACAGATAATGACAAATGCTGAATTGAAGGAACAATATTAACAAGAGGAAGATTATCGGAGGTTAAGCATTCTGCGATCCTGCAACCTGTGGTGGCATTATGATCGAGCGCGACTTGACTGATCCGGACGGCATCATAACCGTCCGGTCTTCGGGGCATTGGACAAAGGCAGAGCTGGATGCGCATTTTCGAGAAATGCGTG
>NZ_JAIQXR010000031.1:0-40696 GCF_020166615.1 Sphingobium sp. 3R8
CGAAACCCCGCTGGCACCCATGGCCTTCGCCAAATCATCAACCGAGCGGGTCGAAACACCATGGACGTAGGCTTCCTGAATCACCGCTGCCAAAGCCTTCTCGGCAGTGCGGCGCGGTTCCAGAAAGCTTGGGAAGTAGCTGCCCTTGCGCAGCTTCGGGATCGCTAGGTCGATCCGTCCGGCACGGGTGTCCCAGCCACGTTCACGATAGCCATTGCGGTGGGTAAGCCGCGCCGGGCTCCGAGTGCCAGAAGGCGCCCCAGTCCGGGCCTCAATCTCCATATCCATCATGCGCTCGGCGGCAAATGCCAGCATCTCGCGCACCAAATCGCTATCAGCCCCTTGCTCGATCAGCTCTACAAGGGCCATTCTATCATCGGTCATCGTCATCTTCTCCAGGTTCGAGTTCGCATCCGAACCCTACCAGAAGATCGACGGTGGCCACCCAGTCAGGGAAACCTTCTTACACCACCCCGTGGGACACGACCGAGATGAGTCACAATCATCGCACGTTGGTATGTAGGAGACCTGTGCGCGGATGGGAGTAGATCCCTGAAACGCGTTGTTTTTATCGTTTGGGGGTAGCGATGGAGCTACCTCGCCACCGCTCTGGTCGCAGCAGTGGCGCTCTTCATGCCTGGACCGCGAGAATGTTCATGGTGCGCTTGAGGTTGTAGGCGATGGCGATGAGGTGGACCTGGACGGCGGCTTTGGCGAGGCCTCGCCATCGCATTCGGCGCAGGCCATAACAGCGCTTCCATGTCCCGAAGACCTTCTCGATCCGGCCCCGCACCCGATGGATCGGTTGATTCCATTCTTTGAGCCTGCCCAGCGTTTCCTGTTCGTCACGGCCCCACATGCTGGTGGCTACGATCCGCGGTATGCCGCCCTTTGCACGCACAGCATCACAGAAGTGATTGCCGCGATAGGCGCTGTCGGCAAATACCTCGCCGGGATTGTCGGGCAGCGCTTCGGGGCCTGCTTTGCCATCATTGATATTGGCAGATGTGACCGATACTTCCTCGACCAGCGCCGTATCGGCATCTGCCCCAACATGGGCTTTGAAGCCGTGGACAGCTCGCTTTCCCTTGTGCTTGACCCAGCGCGCATCATCGTCGTCTTCGCTGGCGGAGATAATAATGGTCGCATCGACCAACGTACCGGTCTTGACCGTCACTGCCTTGGATGTGAGTTGCGCTGTTACGGTCGTGAACAGCTGTCGATCCAGTTGATGGGCCACCAGTTCCTTGCGAAAGCGCACAAATGCCGTCCGCTCGGGTGTCGCCTCGGTTCCGGAAAATCCACAGAAACGACGGAAGGAGGCTCGATCGTCGAGCGCTTCGGCTAGCTTCACGTCCGACAGGTCGTACCAGATCGACAGCAGCAGTGCCTTGAACATCGCCAGCGGCGGCCAGGCCGGCTCGCCTTTGTTAGCCGAATACAGCGAAGCAAGAAGGACCGATGCCGGTTCCCAATCGATCAGCTTGCCAAGCTCGTCGAGCGACGATGCGGACTGTGTGCGCCCCGCGAAACCGAACCGCTCCTGACCAATCGAACGATGCGCCATGTCCGGCCTCCCCCTCGGAAAACCCATAGAATCAGCGTTCGAAGTCGATGTCTACACCCATCCGCGCACAGGTCTCATAAGCTGACCGAGAAACTTCCGGATCGATCACTCGCCTCGTCTGCGGGTTCTTATATTTGGTGAAGCCAGCAATCATAGGCTACAGCGCCTCCACAATCGTTACATTAGCTTGCCCGCCGCCTTCGCACATGGTCTGAAGCCCATATTTAAGGCCCTTTGCCCGAAGACCATGTACCAGTGTTGCCATCAATTTTGCGCCTGACGCCCCAACCGGATGCCCCAGCGCGATCGCGCCGCCATTGACGTTCATTTTCAGAGGGTCGACGCCGGTATGCTTCAGCCAAGCAAGTGGCACGGGCGCGAACGCCTCGTTCACTTCGAATAGATCGATATCGCTGATTGCCATGCCTGCGCGCTTTAGCGCCTTATCCGTTGCATAGAGGGGTTCCTCCAGCATGATGACCGGGTCTCCTGCGGTCACGATGAAACTGGCGATCCGCGCAATAGGGGTCAGTCCATATTCCTTCAGAGCCTTTTCCGACACGATGACGACAGCGGCGGCGCCGTCAGTGATCTGGGACGATGTGGCCGCCGTTATAAGGCCGCCGTCGACTACGGACTTGACGCTCGACATACCTTCCGCAGACACATCCCAGCGGATGCCTTCGTCTTTGAAGTGCAAGTCTGTCGTCCCATCCGCGAGCGTGATCGCGATAGGTACAATTTCAGCATCGAACGCGCCGGAATTGGTCGCGGCCATCGCCCGGCGATGGCTTTCAAGGCCGAACGTATCGAGATCCTCGCGCGTGAAGCCCCATTTTTTCGCGATCATTTCCGCGCCTGCGAATTGGCTAAAATCATTGACTGAAAAGCGATCGCGGATCGACTGCACCATGGGAGTAGCCCCCTGCACGCTGTTGGTCGCTGAGCCGAGAGGGACACGGCTCATGCTCTCGACGCCCGCCGCGATGACGATATCCTGCGTGCCGGACATGATCGCTTGCGCCGCGAACTGCATCGCTTGTTGCGATGATCCGCATTGTCGATCGATGGTGATCGAAGGCACGGACTGGGGTAGGTTGGACGCCAGCACGGCAAAGCGCGCGATCTGCCGCGACTGCTCGCCATATTGTGTGACGCACCCCAATATGACGTCCTCAATTGCTTCGGGAGGAACGCCGGCCTGTTCAACGGCGGCGTTCAGGACCTCTGCTGCCAGTTCGACAGGGTGACGCCCCGACAAGCGCCCATTACGCCTGCCACCTGCGGTTCGCACGGCTGAAACTATATATGCGTTCATATTTATTCCTTCACCATCATAACGCGCGCGCAACCGGACGAGAGATCGTCGCCAATGCATGTTCCATCGCCCAGACGGGCGAATCCGATCCCACGACCGCCCAGCTTATCCGTTCGGCCAGGGCAACGGCATCGCGGCGGGCCATATTCCATCTCATACATGGTGACAGAGACAACTTCAAATCCTTAGGCACTATATACTGATTTATGTCGATGAATGCCGCACGCCCGGAGTGAGCAAGCTGGCGGGTGCGGTCCGAAATGTCGGCTGCCTGCAACATGCCTCATCTCCCTACGCTGCCCATCCTGTCCTTGCGAACCCGCTGAGCAAAGTGTAGTCGATAGATACTGTATACTAAAATGAATACGAGAGGATTTGAGATCGCAGGTTTGGCCAAGATAGGTGCACCTATCGCCTTAGCCATGGTCTGGCGTTCCATCGATGCTATGCCCTGAAGCAGCCAGTTGTGGTGTGGCATCCCTCTGGCGCACTAGCCAGCGTTGAGACGCAAACAGACCATATCAGTTTATTGTTTTGGGGCCAATGTGAAGGAGTGCCAAGCCATGTCGGATCGTCGTTTCATCGATAAGGTCGTCATTGTCACCGGCGCGGGATCGGGCATCGGACGGGCCACAGCATCGGCCTTCGCCCGCGAGGGCGCTGCGGTTCTGGTTGCCGACGTCGTCGGCGATAAAGCGCAGGAGACGGTCGATCTCATCCGTGCATCGGGGGCGACGGCGGAGGCCTGGCAAGTTGATGTGAGTGTCCGGGCGGAAGTCGATACCATGGTCGACCAGGCGATATCCTTGTTCGGTCGGCTAGACGTCTATTTCGGGAACGCCGCCGTCATCGATGCGGGTACAGCCTGCGACGAAATGTCCGACAGCTTGTGGCACCGCAATATCGAGGTCAATCTGTCGGGCAGCTTCTTTGGCGCGCGCGCTGCCATCCCCCATCTTGCCCGGACTCGGGGCAATATTGTCCTGACGTCCTCGGTCGCCAGCATGGGCGGCCTGGCGGGGGGCGTTGCCTATACCGCATCGAAATATGGGGTGGCCGGACTGGTCAACCAGCTCGCCTGCGAAGTCGCACAGCGCGGCATTCGCGTCAATGCGGTGGCACCGGGCGGCGTTCGGACCAACATCTTCGATGTGATGGGTGGTGCCTCGGAGGTTGACGACTTCGTGCGGTCCGTAACCCCGATGGGGCGGTTTGCAGAACCGGAGGAGATCGCCGGGCCGGTCCTCTTCCTTGCGTCCGACGCGGCCAGTTTCATTACGGGAACCACCCTGCGGGTAGATGGTGGCTGGCGGTCCAAGTGACTACCGCCTAAAGATGAGTATGCGAGAAGGGAAGGGGTGTGGGATGGGACGACTATCTGGGAAAGTGGCTGTCATCACGGGCGGCGTATCGGGCATCGCACGCGGAATCGTCGACTTTTATGTTGCCGAGGGGGCAAAGGTCGTCGTCGCGGACATCCAGGTGGATAAAGGGGCTGTTCTGGAGGCGCAGTTCCCCGAATCGGTCGCGTTCAGCCGGTGCGACATTCGCAGCGAGGATGCCATTGCCGCAACGATGGCTATGGCCGAAGAAAGGTTCGGCGGTCTCGACATCCTCGTCCATGCAGCCGCGTCGGTGGATCATAAGGCGAAATTCGTCGATCTTACGAGCGAAGCCTGGGATGACGGTCAATCGACTTTGCTGCGCAGCCATGTCCTGGGCATCAAACATGCCATAGGTCCCATGAACAGGCGCGGCGGCGGCTCCATCGTCCTGCTTGCTTCAGCGGCGTCTGAAAATTTTTCGCCGGCCGCCAGCATGGTCTATGTTGTGTGCAAAGGGGCCGTGCTCTACCTGACACGTTGGGCGGCTTTTGAACTCGCCGCCGACAATATACGGGTGAATGCCATCGTTCCGGGATTTTACGCCACGCCTATGTGGGGCCAGTTGATCGGTGCCAGCAAGGATGTCGCGGATCTGATGCCAGCCTATCTGGACGAAATGGCGTCGGGATCCCAGCCACTGCCAAGGGCGGGCAAGCCGGTCGATATCGCTTACGCATCGACCTATCTGGGGTCCGATGAATCCGCCTTTGTGACCGGCACCCATTTGGCAGTGGATGGGGGCCTGTCGATATTCCGACCTTCCGTACCGCGGGAAAAGGTCATGGCCTATCTGGAGACGGCAAAGGCGCGCGCGGAAGCGGACATCCAGGCCAGAGACCGATAGATGACCGGCAGAGGATCATGGCGCGCGGCCATGTGCCTCTGCCTTCGGTCAGGTCAGCCTCCGATCAGCTCAGGGGCGGCCTCCGTCGACCTGAATGAGCGCGCCGGTCGTGAAGCTTGAATGATCGGACGCGAGGTAGAGTACCGTCGATATGATTTCCTCAGGTTCGCCATAGCGTTTGATCGCCGACTTGATGTTCTTTTCCTTGTCGGGCGACCAGGCCTTGGCAATGTCGGTGCGGAAGCTGCCCGGCAGGATCGCGTTGACCCGGACCTTGGGCGCATATTCAAATGCGTGCGCGGTCGTGATGGCGTTCAAAGCGGCCTTGGCGCCGGAATAGGGCGCATATTCGGGTTGAGGCCGTATCGACCCGATCGAGGAAATATTGATGATGCTGCCGCCATCGCCTTCCACCATCCGGCTTGCGACGAGCGCTGTCATGCGAAATGGTCCCTTGAAATTGACGCCGACGACCTTGTCGAACAAGGCTTCGGGCGTACCGATCGACCCATCGGACAGCGGCGACATGCCGGCATTGTTGACCAATATGTCTATCTTGCCGAAATGGGCATAGGCGGTCTCGGCCAGCCGGTCGATATCGTCCCACCGGCCCAGATGCGCGCCGATGCCAAGGGCGCGGACGCCGAACTCGGCTGCAATTTCAGCTGCCAGTTGTTCGCAATTTTCTGCGTTGCGGCTGGCGATGATCACGTCGGCACCCTGTTCGGCAAAGGCGCGCGATATCGCCGCCCCCAGACCGCGGCTTCCGCCGGTCACCAGCGCGACCTTGCCGCTGAGATCGAAATATTGTTTCATGACCGGACCTATAGCGATTCAGTGAGGGTTTTGCGGGCAAGTGCGGCAATCGTGGCGACACGATCCTGCGTGTGGCTGACCCGCTGATTTATGCTCGTGCCCGTGCTGGCGCGTTTCAATATGCCCTGAATCATCACGGCATAACGGAATTGCACGAACGCCAGATAGAAGCTGAGATGCGGGATCGCGGCGATACCGACGCGTCGACAATAGCTTTCGATATAGGCGTCCAGCGTAGGGATGCCCAAAGCATCGAGATCTTTTCCCACAAGCGACGTCGCGCTACCTTCGGCAAAGCCGAGCGGTTCCCACCAGGCGCGGCTGCTGTGCGCCAAGTCTATATAGGGATTGCCGAGCGTCGACATTTCCCAATCCAGCGCCGACAAGATCTTCGGTTCGGTCGGGTGCACCATGGCGTTATACAGGCCGAAGTCGCCATGCAGGATCGTAGTCGGCTCCTGCTCGGGAAGGCGATAGTGCAGCGCCTGCATCAGCCAGTCTATGTCCGGCACCTCGACCAGTTTGGACTGTTCGTAGATTGTGCACCAGCGTTTGAGGTTGCGGGCGGTAAACCCGGTTGTCTTGCCGAACGTCTCAAGGCCGAGCGCCTTATAGTCGAGCGCGTGAAGGTCGGCGATATAGGCGTTCATCGAATCGTAGATGGCGGTGCGATCCGCTTTCGCCACGCCTGGCAAATCAGCGTTCCAGAATACGCGTCCGTCGATAAATTCGGTAATGTAGAAGGCCGAACCGATGACGGACTCATCCTCGCAATAGAGCGCAGGGCGAGGGACGGGAAAGCCCGCGTCGGCCAGCGCCTTTGTGACCTGATATTCACGGTCGATCGCGTGCGCCGATGCCAATAGCTGGCCGGGCGGTTTGCGACGCAGGACATAGCTTTTGTCCTGCCCCACCAGCTTGTAGGTCGGATTCGACTGACCGCCCTTGAATTTCTCGATCGCAAAATCGCCACCCAGCCCATCCACGCGCGGCGCGAGGTGAGCAGCAAGCTTCAGCCGATCGAGCGCCAGATGCTCGGGTGGCGCTTCGGTTCCGGTGAGCAGTTCCTGCCGGTCAGCCATGATGTGCTACCTCGCTGGGTTTGGCGGTCTTGTATTTTGCTAGTTCGTTGCGCGCGATGACGCGGTTGTGCACCTCGTCGGGGCCATCGCCGATACGCATGACGCGCAGTCGCGCGAAGGTATAAGCCAGGCCGAAATCGTCGCACATGCCCGCCGCGCCATGAGCTTGCTGGACGACGTCGCACAAATGTTGCGCGAGTTCAGGCACGATCACCTTGATCTGGGAAATCTCGTTCCTGGCCTGCTGCACGCCGACCGTGTCCATCAGCCATGCGGTCTTGTAAACGAGCAGGCGGCTCATTTCGATATTGATGCGGGCGCGGGCGATCCGCTCCTTCCACACGCTTTCGTCCGACAGGCGCTTGCCGAAGGCGACGCGCGAGGTGAGGCGCAAACATAATTTTTCCAGCAGGCGTTCGGACACGCCGATGATGCGCATGGCATGGTGAATGCGACCCGGCCCCAGCCGTCCCTGTGCGATCTCGAACCCGCGTCCCTCGCCCAAGATCACATTTTCCGCCGGGACACGGACATTTTCAAAAAGGATTTCGGCGTGACCGTGCGGACGGTCGTGATAGCCAAAGATGGGCAGCGACCGGACGAGCGTCACGCCGGGGGTGGTTGGCTCGACAAGTATTTGCGTCTGTTGCAGATGACGGGGCGCTGTGGGATCGGTCTTGCCCATGACGATGAAGATCTTGGTGCGCGGATTATAGGCGTTGGTGATCCACCATTTGCGACCGTTGATGACATAATGGTCACCGTCGCGCTCGATCCGGGTCTCCACATTCGTCGCATCGGAAGAGGCAACCGCCGGCTCGGTCATGGCGAAACTTGACTTGATCTCGCCCGCCAGCATGGGCTTTAGCCATTTTTCCTGCTGCTCGGGACTGCCATAGAGCGAGAGCACGTCCATATTGCCGCTGTCTGGCGCGTTGCAATTGAACACTTCCGATGCCCAGTGGACCCGGCCCAGCGCCTCTGCGATCGGCGCATAGTCGAGGTTGCTCAGGCCCGGCCCGTGGCGCGTATCGTGCATATGCATGTTCCAAAGGCCGGCATCGCGGGCCTTTTGCTGCAATTCCAGCATCAGCGGCGGAACGCGCCATGGATCATTGGTGTCGTCACCCAGCTGTTCTTCGTAGACAGCCTCGTTGGGATAGACATGCTCCCCCAAAAAATTCTGGACCCGGAGCAGCCACTCCTGTCCGCGCTCACTCAAAGCGAAATCCATCATCAAACTCCGTTGCGGGTTTCGGCGTACCGCAAGAACGGATGCCCTATTTTATCGTGTCAGACTTTTGGAGTAAGGTGCATCAACTCGACGGCCAATCGCATCGTCCAGCTTATGGGGCCGCTCGAGAGGAAGATCAACGCACTGTACGCAGCCCGCTGAACCATGCATGATCAGCCGTACGTAAAAGCCTCTGGCCCTCCCCACAAATCTGGCTATAGGTTATAGGACCTACTGATGGCGTGTCAATGGGTGTCGAACCTTTCACCTGATTGCAATACGGCGAGGGATCGCAGGATGCGAGCTTCAGCTTGTGGTTGCCTGAAAGGGCGATTGTGATAGGATATAGTATCCATAGATGGGCGCATATTGGCATGATAGCCGAATGTGAGATGAGGAAATCAGATGGCTGACGTACATTCTCTGGTCGAGGAGGGATCGAGGGTCCAGGATTGGACGGTTGGGCAACTTCTAAAGCGCGCGGCCGATAGCGCGCCTGATCGAATTGCCATAAAGGATGGGGACCGCGCATGGACATATCAGCAACTGCAAACCGATGCCGAGCGGCTAGCGCGAACGCTCCTCACCCATTTCAAGCCGCGTGAGCATGTCGCCATCTGGGGCTCCAACAGCGGGCCATGGATAGTGTATCAGATGGCGGCGGCGCAGGCGGGCCTTGTGCTCGTTACCCTCAATCCGGCGTTGCGTCTGGGCGAAGTCGAGGCGTTGCTTCGACAGAGTCAGGCTGTCGGTCTGATCGCGGATACGGAATATCGTGGCTTTTCCCTGGTCGATGCCATCGAGGGGATTCGATCGTCGCTGCCGCATTTGCGTACCATATTGCTAACGCGCGACTGGGAGGACCAGATTGCGGACGCGCCGGAAGTCCGCGTCGATGTTGAGGTCACGCCTGATGACACGGCGCTTATCCTCTATACGTCGGGTACAACCGGCCTACCCAAGGCGGTGAAGTTGCATCACCGCGGTATCGTGAACAATGCGTTGCTGGGATCGGAACTCTACCTGCTGGACGACGGCCTGCCGTGGTTGGGGGTCATGCCTTTCTTCCACATCGGGGGATCGGTGAGCACTGTCCTGGGGTGCATATCGCGGCTCAGCACCCATATCATATTGCGCGCCTTCGACGCCGGAGACGTGTTGCGGCTGATCGAACAGGAGCGGATTGTCTGGTTTCCTTGCGTTCCAACTATGGCACTCGCTATCATGGAGCATCCGGATTTCGACAAGACCGACCTGTCATCCCTTGAAGTCATCCAGACGGGTGCGACAACGATATCACCCGAATTCGTTCGCCGTTTGGGCGCGCGCTTCAATGCCGATGTCCAGATCATGTTCGGCCAGACCGAAGCGGGCGGCGTCATGTGCAAATCCTTGCGCGGAGATCCGGTCGAAGTCATCGCTGGCACGGTTGGAAAGCCTTATCCTTACACCGAACTGAAAATTTCCGATGTTGCCACCGGCGCAACGCTGGGACTTGGCGAGATCGGCGAAATCCGGATACGCAGCCCTTATATGACGCGCGGCTATTTCGACAATCCTTCCGCTACCGCCGCTGCGTTCGACGATGACGGCTTTCTGCGGACGGGCGATCTCGGCACGCTGGACGATCTGGGCTATGTTCGCGTAACCGGGCGGCTCAAGGAGATGATCATTCGCGGTGGCGAGAACATCTACCCCCGCGAAATCGAAGATCGGCTGGGCGACTATCCGGGGATCGCCGAATGCGCGGTCGTCGGCGTACCGCACGAGCGCTGGGGTGAAGAGGTCGCGGTTGCGATCAGATGCGATCCGGGGGTGACAGTCGAGGTCGAGGATATTCGCGCGTTCCTGCTCGATCGGATCGCGCGACATAAGGTTCCCAAGCTGTGGCAGATCGTGAGCGAGTTTCCACGCACGGCATCGGGAAAAATTCAAAAATTCGAACTGATCAGCCTGTTTGCTTCGCCCGATGGGGGCGCGCAGGGCTGAACAAGGCTGGTGGTTGCGCTCTTTGCGGGCGCGCAGGGCGGAGATAATATCGGTGCCGCCGCAAGCGGCGGCACCGAGCGCCGATTTAACGGACGATGAAAGCGTTCTTGTCGCCGAATTTGTGCGCCGTTGATTTTCCGGCCGGGAAATCGTCGAAGATATGACGATCGATGTCCATTCCGCTGAACTGTTCCATCAGCACAGGTCCGCTGCAGCAATCCAAAAGCTGGCGGTTAAATTCCTGAAACTCCGGAACTAGGCGCAATTCCGCCGCGACGTCATCGTCCCACGATGCGAACACGACGAATTCGTTCGGATCGCGCGCCCAACCCTGAAATGCGAAAACACAGCCACGATAATAATAGGGCTTAGCCTGTTCGCATACATTTTCAAAAGTCTGAAGAAACTCCTCGCGGCGCGCCGGATCCACCGTCCAGCGGACCGCGAACAGATTGCGGTCACGGGTAAATGGCGATTCTTGTGTCATGTTAACTCTCCTGCTTGATGAGGCTACTATCGTGATCGAAACGGCGCTGCACCGGTTCACGAGCGCAGTTCAGGTGCTCGCCTGTTCCTGTTCGGCAACAAATCCCGGGAACGTGCGCAGATAGGCGATGAATGGGTCGGTCGCCCCTTCCGTTCGCAGATGCTCGACGTCGACGGGTTGCGGCGGTGACAGAAATGCCGAATCCTGATGTACGCGCATGGGGAAGTCGTGGCGCAGTATGCCCGCACGGCCGATCGTCACGAAATCGCAACCGGCATCGATCAGGTTCACAGCGGTCGCTGCATCCATGATCTTGCCGGCCGCGCCGAGGCGTACATTTCCACGCGGCAACTCGGTGAAATAGCTCAGCAGGCTGCGGCCCTGAAATTCCTCCTCATGAGGCTCCTTCGCAACATCCCATAGTGACATGTCGAGATAATCGATCTGTCCCGCCTGCATGATGCTCGTTGCAAGTTCACGGACTTCGGCGAGCCTCATCCCGAAACGTTCGGGTGAAAGGCGAAGTCCGATCTGGAAGTCGGGACGGCACTGGCGGCGGATCCCGTCTATGACTTCCAGGAGGAGACGGGCGCGGTTTTCGAAGCTACCACCATAGCGATCGTCCCTTTGATTGATCGTAGGTGAAAAGAACTGCGCGAGAATATAACCATGCGCTCCGTGTATCTGTACGCCGTCACAGCCGGCAGCGTCGGCGCGTAAGGCCGCACTTATGAAGTCGTCCCGCAAGGCTTCGACTTCGACAAGGCTAAGACCCCTGGCCCCGTTGCGCTTGCTGTCGGACGCAGCAACAGGCGTTCCCACCAAGTCAGGATCAGCGCGTTCGCCTCCATGGTATAATTGTACGGCCGAAACGGCTCCATTGTCTCTGACGGAGGCCGCAAAGCGGGTCAGCCCTTCGATATGTCCGTCAGCGAAGACGCCAAGTTGGCCGGGATAGCCCTGTCCGACAGGCTGAACCGGGGCGGCAGCAGTCATTACCAGCGCGAAGCCGCCCTTTGCACGCATCGCGAGCCAGCGGACCTCTTCCTCGGACAGACTGCCGTCGATGTGGCTCTGCTGGTTGGTGAGCGGAGCCAGCATCAGGCGGTTCTTCAGGGCCGGGCCACGCGCCATAGGAAGCGTGTCGAAGAGACGGGAATGCGGCATTATTTCTCCCAATCGAAGGCTGCAGCGGCGGCTTTGCTGCGCCTCCTTTCTCACAGGTCATTACGTTGCTGCCAGCATGGCCTCCGTCTAGGCTGCAAAAGCCCTAGTTGGTGGCAAGAATGGCGGCCAGGTCTTCAATACCCACCCAGTCACCGATAATGACCGGTGGCTTTCCGTCGGCGCGCTGGGTTTCGTCTTCACGTATCACATTGAGCACGACACGGTCGGCACCCGCGCCGGCAAATTCCTCAACGCGGGCGAGGATTTGGTCATTGCTACCCCAAGCAGTCAGGGCGTCGATCAACCGGTCGCTGTTGCCGTTGCTCCAGTCGGATTCCTCGAATCCGCATTTGGCGAAGGCCGCTTGGTAATAGGGCAGGGCGATATACATGGCCAGATAGGCGCGGGCGACGGCGCGCGCCTTTTCAGCATCGGTGGTCAGCACACATAATATCTGCGCGGTGATATTGAAGTTGGGGCCTACGCGCTCTCTCGCTTCAGTGATGATGCCGGCAGGCATCATCCACGTTACCATGCCTTGCGCATGTTTGACCGCCAGCTTTTGCAGGCCGGGCGCGTGGGCTGCAAGAATGACAGGGGCCAGCTGTTCCGGCTTCGGGCTGATCAACTGGACTTCTGCCATATCTTCCAGATAGGACGTCATTTTCGGCAGTGGGGCAACCCACTCGCCCTTGCGTTTGGCAATCACGATTGGATTGGATGCACCGATACCCATGAGAAATCGGCCAGGATAGAATTCGGATAAGGCTTCTCGCGTCTGCTGGGCGCCCATTGCATCGCGACTATAGGCAGTCGCAACGCCAGTAGCCACTTTTAGGGTCGATGTCTTCGACAACATATAGGCGCACGCCATGTAAGGATCACGGCCGAACGAATCGAGCAGCCAGACGCTGTCGAAGCCGAGCCGTTCGATCTTCAACGCCAAATCTGCAAGCTCTTCAGCGGACAACATATGTGTGGTGCGATCAAGGGTGAGACCGATGGCAGGCATGATGTTCCTCTCATATAGATTATAGGACCCATATACGATATTTTTTCGATCGACAACCGGTGAGCCATCGTCGCCACAATCTCAAGACCGACGGCTTGACATATAAACTCATATTACATAGTGCACTATATAATAGCGGGCAAGAGAAATGGTTTATCTTATGTCGCTTGGTACGCAATTGTCTTTTTCGCTCTATCGGGCGGCCAACAGAATGGTGCGCATGCATACGCCCTTTCTGACGCCGCTTGGGCTCACATTCCCCCAATATCTGGTGGTGTTGTCCTTGCTGGAGGCTTCGCCGGCTTCTGTGGGAACGCTCGGCGATCGGCTGGACATGGATGCGGGGACGATTACGCCTATCCTCAAGCGGCTGGGTGCGGCGGGCATTGTTACACGTACGCGTGATCCAGAGGATGAGCGTCGCGTTCTGGTGGACCTGACGCCCTATGCCCGGTCGCTTGATAGCGAAATCATTGGCGTCACCGACAAGATCAGGTCGGCTTGCGACCTGAGTGATGACGCCTTGGAGGAGCTTCGGCAAACTCTGGATGCCTTGGCAATTCCCGCAGAGTAGCCGGTCCGTCAACATCCGGGACACTTATCAAAACTGGGAGATGATTCATGAAAATTGGTATTCTTGGCACCGGCCACATAGGCAAGACCCTCGTGCTGGTACTCAGCGCGGCGGGACATGAGGTGAAGGTAGCGAACTCGCGTGGTCCCAAGTCGATCGACGCCGAGATGTTGGCCAATGGCGCGCGCGCAGTCGAGGCCGCCGAGGCTGTGGTGGATGTCGATGTCGTGATCCTGTCGATCCCGCTGCTGCGGATTGCCGACGTAGCGCCACTTATCGCGGCGCTGCCCGCTGAAACGGTCGTCATCGACACGTCAAACTATTATCCGGCTCGCGACAGCGGTATGAATGCTATCGAGGCGGGCCAGGTGGAGAGCTTGTGGGTCGTCGAGCAGCTGGGCCGCCCCGTCGCGAAGGCGTGGAATGCGATAGGGTCGGATTCATTCGCCAACAAAGCCAAGCCCGCGGGCGATCCCGATCGTCTTGCCATTCCCGTGTCTGCCGATGATGATCGCAGCCGTACGGTGGGAATGGCGCTGGTCGAGGATAGCGGTTTTGACGCGGTATATGCTGGCACACTGGCCGACTCCTGGCGGCAGCAGCCGGGGTCGCCCTGCTATTGCACGGATCTGACGCGGCAGGAAATGCCAGCCGCACTAGCCTCAGCGGTAAAGGAACGTTTGCCCAAGCGCCGCGATCTTGGCTACGAAGCCGTCGTCGAGCGCATGACGGGAACTGGCGCTCGCGATCCCAGCGCGGAATTCCTGGTGAGCCTCAACCGCGTGCTTTTCATGTAACATTTATGCCGCTTGCCCTGACGGGCAAGCGGCATGGGTTGGTCGATGGACGGGCATTCCAGTGAAACAGATAGGCGTCAGCTTATGTTCTGGTGCATCTGCGCGCATTCTGCGGCAGCTGTCTCTCCCGCGATGCGACCGAAAATCAGCGCGTTCGCAATGCCGATGCCACCGCCAATATAGCGACGACCCAGCGTACAGCCCAGCACCTCTCCGCCCGCGTAAAGCCCCTGAATCACGCGGCCATGGCCGTCCAGCACATGTCCATCGGCGTCTATTTCAATCCCAGCATGGCACGAAACCATGGCAGTCGCGCGGATTTCGACAGCATAGAAGGGGCCGGTGCGGATGGGCAGATATTTGGCGGTCTCCTTGAAGAAATCCACGTCTTTGCCCCGGTCCATAAGATCGTTGTAGCGATTGACGGTCAGTTCAAGAGTGATCGGATCTATGTCGGATATCTTCGCCAGTTCGGTGATCGTGTCCGCGACCTTGACCCGGCCTTTTGCAACCTGATCGCGGATCACGTCGACACGCCAGCTGTCGTTACCCGGATCGTTGATATAGACTTTGAAAACGCTGTCGTCGGCACAGGCGTCCAGCAAGGCCTCTTCATCGAAAATGGCAAAGCAGCGCATTTCCGGCTGCTCGTTTACCAGATAGCCGCATACGGCGTATGAGGCATCTTCAGGAACGAAACGCTTGCCGTCCCGGTTAACCACCATCGCCCACTCAGGAAGAGCATAGGACATGTCCGGCTTGAAATTGGGCGACATGACCAACAGTCCGTTATCGATCCCCATTATGTTGGCACCCGCCCGCTCGGCAAGAAGGATGCCGTCGCCAACATTGTAGGGCGCTTCGGCATAGAAGGAGGTCAGCCGACCGCCATGCGCTGCCGCCGTCGGCCAGAGCCGCTTGACCATCTGGGGATTATTGGCAAATCCACCAGTCGTGACGATGACCGCATGGGCGCGTAAGTCGATATCGCCGCACCGGATTCCCACCACCCTGCCATCCTCGACCAACAGGTCGGATACACGCGAGCCAAGCGCGACCTCGACCCCCTGCGCGCCGATCGCGTTTATCAGCGATCTTGCGATGCCGAACCCTGCATCGACCGACTGATGACCCCGCGGGCGCCCGCCAACACCCGATTCAATCACCAGATCAGGAGGAAATTCATTGCCCAGTTCGATCAGCCAATCGATAATATGGGTACCGTTGTCACAGAGCCTCTTCGCCAAGGCGGGCTTGATCGACCATTGGTTGAGAGTCATCATATACTGGAACATATCTTCAGCGGAATCGACGATGCCAGCCGCCCGCTGGACGCTCGTTCCTGCCGCATAGACGACGCCGCCGGCAAGTGCGGTAGCGCCACCTAGCGTCGGGCCGGCCTCTACCAGCATCACAGAGGCACCGTTCCTGGCGGCGTGGTAGGCGGCCGACAAACCTGCGCCACCTCCCCCAACGACGACAATGTCATAATCTACCGACATGCGAATAATCCTTACGTCTATCAGGCCAACGTCGCGGCCGTCGGCTTGCGGGAGCCGAAACATCCGTTGATGATCGTTTCAAACCCGGCCTCCCCGATGACGCAGACCACATCGACAGGTTTGACGGTCAAATGCCGAAAAAATGTGCATCTTTGCCTTCCCGTCCGGCGGAGGCGAGGGGAGGCGAAAGCCAACGGAGCCAAGTAGCTGCGCAGGCTTTCGACGACAAAGTCAGGGCCGTTGCATGTTAGGTCATGCGCTATTGGACGTTGCCTTTCGCGCCTTCCAGCAAGCAGCGTCATATCGTTGTTTCGGCGCAATCAGGCCGGGACGGTCTGTGCCTTTTGCCTCGCGAAATATTGCCTGAACCCGTTCAGGATTGCGTCCGAATAGGTTCTTTCGATCAGCGAGATCATAAGGTTCAGGTCGGCTTCCTCGATCACGTCGAATTCCGACTTGAACGTCATCAAGGTTTCGCCGGTGGGCAGGCTGTCGAGCATGGTCGTGGCCAGATAGTTTCTGAACTCGTTGCGCAATTCTGCGCCGCCGGGGTTCGGGCGAAAAACCATGTCATAAACGATACGCTTGGTGGCATCGTCCTGCATCCAGAGCTTTTCATCGACAGCCGAGCCGGTGACGTGGCGCACGATGCGGGTCCGGGGTACTTCATCAGGCGCGCCTAGCAGTTCGACGCTGGCGATATTTGGACCGGGGCGACCGCCATCTTCGGGCTTTATCCACCAGCGTTCAAAATTGGCCCAGTCGGTCAGCAGTTCCCAGACGTCGTCGATTGGCGCATCGACGATCCCACGATATTCCGCATGACCTCTCTTAAACTTCTGCATCTACTGCTCCTTAGAAACCGGTCTGTTGATCGGACCCGCCGGCCGTTCGTCTGCCGCTTGCTCGCCATGAACGAATATCTCTGTTCACTGGGCAACGCTTGGCGGAACACCTGGCTATATCGCGCATATCTCCCGGCATTGGAATGGCCATTTGACAGGTCTAGTACTGACATACTACATATTATGCTCCTCCGTGGTGTCAAGTGTACGCGCGGGTAGTCAGGCATCGGGGGCGAATCATCATCGACGATGCCGTCATGCCGAGAGGAGCAAATATGCTGAATGCAGATGACAGGTTTGCCTTGCAGGAATTGGTCAACCGATATGCCTATTATATCGACCTCTGGCAGATCGACGCATGGGCCGGTCTGTTCACCCCGGATGGGGTGCTCGACGAAAGCCCCGCGGGCATGGGCACCTACGCCGGTCGCGAGGCGATCGCGGTCTATGGCGCGGAACTAAAGGCCGATGTGCTGCATGTGGTGCATCTGATGATGAACCACGTGATCCTCAATTGGGATGAAAGCCGGGCGACTGGGGGCGTGTTCGCGCTGGTCGAAGCCAATACACGCAGCGGTGGCCATGTCCGCCATTATATCCGCTATGAAGACAGCTATGTCAGGACGTCGGATGGCTGGCAGTTTGAAAAGCGCACCATTCTTCCCATGTTTCCGCCCCAGATAATTTCATAATCCTGACGGTAGCGGGGTAAACAAAAGAGCGCCGGGGCCGCGTGCCACGCGCGCTCTTTTGCTTGTCGCTCGATCCAATAGCGGATTCAGTAGCTTTTCGGGAGATCCAGCACCTTCTCCGCGATGAAGCACATGATCAACTGCTCGGTGATTGGCGCAATGCGCGTAATGGCGACTTCGCGATAGAGCCGTTCGACATGATATTCCTTCGCATAGCCGAACCCGCCATGCGTCGCCACCGCTTGCCAACAGGCGTCATGGCCGGCGCGTGCGCCCAGGAATTTGGCACTATTGGCCTCTGCACCACATGGCAGGCCGCTGTCATATAGTTCAGCGCCCTTCATCGTCATCTGCCATGCGCTTTCGAGGTACATCCAGCGCTCCGCCAGCGGATGTTGTATCCCCTGATTCTGCCCGATCGGGCGATCGAACACGATGCGTTCACGGGCATATTTCGACGCGCGGCGCAGAGCGTCCTGCCCCAGGCCAATCGCTTCTGCCGCCAGCAAGATTCGTTCAGGGTTCAGACTGTGGAGCAGATAGGAAAAGCCCTTGCCTTCCTCGCCGATCCTGTCTTCCTCGGGAATGAACAGGCCATCGATGAAGATCGCGTTGGAATCCACCGCCTTGCGGCCCATCTTTGGGATTTTGTGAACGTCGACCTTGGTCCTGTCCAGATCGGTGTAGAAGATCGTGATGCCGTCCGTGGGCCGTGCGCAATCCTCAAACTTGGTGGTGCGCGTCAGCAACAATATCTTGCTGGCCACCTGTGCGGTCGATGTCCAGACCTTTTGCCCGTGCACGACATAGCCGCCCGGCACCTTTTCGGCGAACGTCTTGATCCGCGTCGTGTTGAGGCCCGCGTCCGGCTCGGTCACGCCGAACGCGACCTGATCCTCACCCGAAATCAAACGCGGGACCCAACGGGCTTTCTGTTCCGGTGTCCCCTTCACGACAATGGGATGGGGACCGAACAGATTGACATGGATGGCCGATGCCGCGGTCATCCCGCCGCCATGATTGGCCACTTCGTTCATCATCACGGCTGCTTCGGTAACGCCCAGCCCCGCCCCGCCAAATTCTTCGGGCATGGTTATGCCCAGCCATCCGCCATCGGCCATCGCCTTGTGGAACTCGAACGGAAAGACACCGTCCTCGTCGCGGGCGAGCCAATATTCATCGTCAAACCGCGTCACGACGGCGCGCACGCCTTCGCGGATGACATCGCGTTCTTCCTGGGTGGGGAGGGGGCGGGGTGAGGACATTATTTTACTCCTGCCAGCGTTCGGCGTGCGGCCTTGAGATGAGGGATGTCGTACATTTTTCCGTTGATGCCTAGCGTGCCAGCGTCCGGAGACGCAGCAAAGGCATCGACGATCGCCTGCGCTTCGGCGATCTGTTCAGGCGAGGGCGAAAAGGCCCGGTTGATGACGTCCACCTGATCAGGATGGATGGCTATACGCCCGACGAAACCGTCGCGGCGGGCGCGGCGACAGTCTTTTTCCAGCCCCTGCGGATCGCGAAAACCAGCATAGAGCGTGTCGAGGGGCAGCACCTCCGCTGCGGTGGCCGCGAACAGGCATTGGGCGCGCGCAACCTGGTACGGGAAGGTCCAGCTGCCATCCTCTTCCTTATTGTCAGTCGCGCCGATGGCCGCCGCCAGATCTTCCGCCCCCCATGTCATGGCGACCAGGCGCGGATGAGCGGGCGCATAGCTGCCAAGATTGAACATGGCCTGCGCGGTTTCCGTTGCGACGACGGCCAGTTTGACCGTTCCTGCTGCCATGCCGGTCTGGCTTTCCAGCCGATCCAGCTCGGTACCGATCCGCACGAGATCTTGCGCGGAATTTGCCTTGGGGATCAGCAACCCGTCCAGCCCAGGCTTAACGACTGCCGCCATGTCATCAAATGTCATGTCGGTATCGAATGGATTGACGCGCACGAAAAAGCGCCAGGATCGTTCGGCGCGATCATCCAGCAGGGAAGCCACATGCGCGCGCGCAGCGTCCTTCATCGACGGAGCGACTGCGTCCTCCAGATCCAGGATCAGCGCATCGGCACCCGCAGACGATCCCTTGGCGAACTTTCGTTCACTGTCGCCGGGCACAAAAAGCATGGAACGCAACCTCATGCCGGGCTTCCCATCATGAGCGCGTTGCGCTTGGTCGAGCAGACGATCTCGTCGCGCTGGTTGAAACCGATATGCTCAAACGTGACGATGCCCTGGCCGGGTCGGGATGCGCTCGGTCGCAGGGCATCGACGCGCGTTTCCGCGCGGATGGTATCGCCGGAGAAAACGGGATTTGGAAATTTGGTTTCGCTCATGCCCAGATTGCCGACGGTCGTGCCGAGCGTTGTTTCCTGTATGGACAGACCGATCACGAGGCCCAGCGTGAATATGGAGTTCATCAAAGGCTTGCCGAACTCGGTTCCCGCCGCATAGGCGTGATCGATATGAATGGGCGCGGGATTATAGGTCAGTGACGAGAACAGCATATTGTCCATGTCCGTCACCGTCCGACGTATCTCGTGCTGAAATGTCTGGCCGACCGTGAACTGGTCGAAATACAAACCCGCCATTCTCTCGGATATCCTCTAGGCTCTACATACTAGATGCTGATTGACAGCAACCGGCCCGCTTGTAAATATTCCAATTGCAGTTCCGGTCGCGACTGCGGGGAGGGGGCTTGCCAATTATGTCGATCGAAGCAGATGCCGATGCTCTCGTAGCGCGCCTTCCCGTCGGCGGACGAACGATTGTGTCAGGCTGCTCGGCCGAGTCGTTGCTGTTCGCAGATGCGCTGGATCGCGCCGGCGAAGCGCTGGGTGCCATGACGTTCACCGGCATCTTCGTTCCCGCCCTCAATCGCCGAACCTATCTGGCCAATCTGTCCTGTAAGACGGAGACGTTTTTCCTCACGCCGGAACTCAAGGCGGCGAGGGACGCGGTAACATTTCTCCCGCTTTGCTATGCCGATATTCGGCAGCGGTTGCGATATGCTCCCCCCGACGCGGCTTTGATGATGCTCTCGCCGCCTGACGAGGACGGGATCTGCAGCTTCGGCTCGACCGTTGATTTCCTGGCGGAACTCTGGCCATCGATCCCCGTGCGTCTGGCGCATATCAATCCACTGATGCCGCGCACGCGCGGCGAGGCGCGCATTCCGCTGACGAGCATCACGGCGATGGTCGAGTCGCCACAGCCGCTTCTGGGTATGCCCGACAGCGGCAGCGATGCCGTTTCCGACGCGATTGCAGGATATATAGCGCCGCTGGTTCCCGATGGTGCGACGTTGCAGACCGGGTTGGGAAAGGTGCCGGGCGCTGTATTTCGCGCCTTGACGGGGCGGCGCAATCTGCGCGTGCATTCCGGTTTGATCGGCGATGCCGTGGTCGATCTGGAGGAGGCGGGGGCGCTTGCGCCCGGCGCGGCGGTGATGGCCGGCGTCGCAATCGGTTCAGAGCGGCTCTATCAGGCGATCACCGGTCCGGCTTACCGGTTCGCACCTGTAGCACTCACGCATGATGGCTTGGCCATCAGGGCCATTCGCGATTTCATTGCCATCAATTCGGCGACTGAAGTGGACCTGTTCGGCCAGGTATACGCCGAAGTCGGGCCGAAGGGTTTCATGTCGGGTCCGGGCGGCGCGAGCGATTTCGCGCGGGGTGCTAAACTGGCCGACGGGCTGCGGATCGTTGCGCTGGCAGCCACCGCCGCCAAGGGCACCATCAGCCGGATCGTCGCGCCCAATGCCGGGGCGGGGCCGGTGTCGCTGGGCCGGATGGATGTCGATATCGTAGTGACCGAATTTGGACTGGCAGACCTGCGCGGCGGCACCCATTCAGAGCGTGCCGCCGCGTTGATCGCCATTGCTGCGCCCGACCACCGCGCTGACCTGACCGCGCAGTGGCGAAGCTTTATCGAAAAGCTCTGAGGTTCCTGCCTCAGCTCCTTTTGGAAGCCAGCTTTTCCTGCATGGCCCGCATCAGATCATGCAGTTCGGCCCCCTGGAACAGTCCACTGACGGCCAGGCGTTCGACATTGCGTGCCTGGGCGCGATCCAGATCGGTCGCTAGTTCGATCGCCAGCTTGCCCGCGCCGAATGCTTCGGGCGGGAGGGCCGCCAGCGAGCAGCAGAAGGCGAGGGCGTTGTCGGTCAACTCTTCCTGCGGGATGACATCGTGAACCAGACCGATGGCCAGCGCCCGATCCGCATCGACCTGCCGATTGGCGAGTACCAGCCAGCGCGCCCAATGCGGCCCCGCCAGCCGGACGAGGCGGCTGGTGCCGCCCGATCCGGGCAATGCGCCAAAGCTGATTTCCGGTAGGCCGAAGCGAGCGCCGGTGCTGGCGAGGCGGAAATCGGCGCAGAGCGACAATTCCAGCGCGCCGCCGAGGCACGGTCCCTGAAAGGCGACGACGATCGGCTTTTCAATCGCTTCCCATTCGTCGCCAAGGCCATGCAGGCTGCCGGCACCCTGCCGATACCAACTACGAAACGCCTTGGGACTCTTGATCGACGCATCGGGCGCGAGGCCGCCGTTGAGGTCGATGCCGGCAGAGAAATATTTGCCGTTGGCCGTTAACAGCATCGCGCGTAGGTCATCGCGATCGCGCAGCCGCGCCGTCGCGTCGCGCAGGCCGTCGAGCATGTCCATGCTGATGGCGTTGTATTTTTCCGGCCGGTTGAAAGCGACGTGAATCACACTTTCGCTTTCGGTGATGATAATTTCGGGGTTGGGCATTTGATTTCCTCAGTATAGTATGCACGAACTAATTCTGATTTTGGAGGGGTGCACCATATGGGTTGCGCCTACAAGAGGAAAAGAAGGAACGTAGATGGAGAGGATGTTTACAGACGGCGTGGCGATCGTCGCTGGCGGCAGTGGGGGCATTGGCTCTGCGATCTGCGAAGGACTGGCCATTGCCGGCGCGAATGTCGCCTTCACGTATCGGTCGCGAAAGGAAGCGTCTGATGCAGTCGTCTCCAAGGTTGAGGCTGCGGGGCGTCAGGCAATGGCCATGTCTGTGGATCATACCGACGCTGACGCCATGAAGGCTTTTGTCGACGCCGCCGCCGAGCAATTTGGCCGTGTGCATTCGGTCGTCTACGCCGCCGGCCCGCACATTCCGATGAAGTTCCTGAACACGATCGCGCCAGCCGAATGGAAGCAGGTTTTCGACAATGACGTCCAGGCCGCCTTCAATCTCGTCTGGGCGACGCTGCCACATCTGAAGGCGGGTGGTGGCGGTGCCCTGGTGGCCGTCATCACGGCCGCCGTTGAAAAAGTGCCACTGCGCGACATTTGTTCGGCAGCGCCCAAGGCGGCTATCGAAATGCTGTTCCGGGGCATCGCTTTGGAAGAAGGGCGTTTCGGCATCCGCTCCAACTGTGTCGCGCCGGGGTTCATCAATGCGGGCCTGGGCGGCGAGTTGATTTCAAAGCCGGGGATCGAGGAATGGGTGGACGGTATTCGCAGGATGCTGCCGATGAAGGCATTCGGTACGGCGCAGGATGTCGCGGACGCCGTCACCTTCCTGCTGTCTGAGAAGGGGAAATATATCACGGGGCAGTCGCTGGCCGTCGATGGTGGCTTGCAACTCTAACGCATCTACAAATGGCCTGACCGAACAAACCGGCGTCATACTGGAAGCGGGTGCAGATGCAGAGATAATCTAGCAGGCGGAAAGGATCAGGAACGATGGACCTTGGGATCAGGGGGCGTAACGCCATCATCAATGGCGGTAGCGCGGGACTCGGATTTGGCACCGCCATGGCCTTGGGTGGCGAGGGGGTTAACCTTTTCATTTCTGCACGTAATGAGGCACGGCTGCAAACAGCCTGCGAGAAAATTCGCAGCACTACCGGCGCGCAGGTGCGGGCTATCGTTGCGGATCACGCGACAGTGTAAGGACGCGAGCGTGTATTGGAGCGCTGCCCTGAGCCGGACATTTTCGTCGGCACCTGTTCGCCACCGCCCTATATCGAGGATTTCCGACAGATTTCGGACGCGGACTGGCGTGCGAACCTGGACATGACCTTCATCTCACCCGTTGAGTTTATCCGCACCATCGTCGATGGCATGTGCGATCGGGGATGGGGCCGCATTGTCAATATCGCCACCGCTGCGGTGAAATTTCCTCATCCCTGGCGCATCTTGTCCGGCGCGCCGCGGGCCGCGCTGGTCAACTATACCGTGGCGGTCGCCAAGGTGATCGCCCCGCATGGCGTGACGATCAATTCTCTTCTGCCTGCGATGCACGACACAGACGGGATCCGCGAAATCTATGGCAAACGCGCGGCGGAAAAGGGGATCAGCCTGGAGGCAGAGTTGGAGGAGGCGATTAAGACGATCGGCATTCCGGTTGGGCGCTTCGGGTCGGAGATCGACTTCGGCGCCATCGCGGCGATGTTCTGTAGCCAGCAGTCGAACTATATCACCGGGCAGAGCTTGGTGATCGATGGCGGCGTCACGAACGCCACATATTGATCGAGCGTTCATCTGCGTGTGTGACAGGCTTGTGGATGTCTTGCCTTAGGGTCAGAAAAACTCGTCGGCGAATGCCTTGATCGCCTCCATCCCTTCAGCGGGAGAATCGCACACGGGGCTGAAGATGATCTCGTTCACGCCCCGCGCCGCATAGTCGGGCAGCATATCCTTTGCTGCGCGGATGAAGGCGACATCGGTGGTCGCGATCTGTTTGTAGAGGCTTGAAACGGCGCGCCCGTTGCGCTCCATTTGATCGGTCAGAGCAGTGATGAACAAGTCGAGTTCGGGCAGGCTTTTCCAGTTGATATAAAATCCGTCGCCATATCCCGCGATACGCCGGATAGCGGGCGGCGATTCTCCGCCGATGATGATGGGCGGGTAGGGCTTTTGATGGGGAAGCGGATTGAG
The DNA here is from genome assembly GCF_020166615.1 of Sphingobium sp. 3R8. Taxonomy (NCBI): domain Bacteria; kingdom Pseudomonadati; phylum Pseudomonadota; class Alphaproteobacteria; order Sphingomonadales; family Sphingobiaceae; genus Sphingobium; species Sphingobium sp. 3R8. The sequence goes on from NZ_JAIQXR010000031.1 coordinate 24,212, forward strand.
ACGCCCTCCGGGAAAATCGACAAACTGGCCCTTATATCCTTCGGGTCGTCCCGAGAGCAGCAGCGTGATGAGTTCGAGATATTCGTCGCTGCGCCGACCGCGTTCGTCGAAGGAAACCCCGAGCGCATCAAACTCCTCGCGCATCCATCCGATCCCTGCGCCATAGTAAAAACGCCCTTCGCTTATGAAGTCGAGCGTCGCGATCGCCTGTGCCTGTTGAATGGGGGGACGATAAGGGATCACCGCGATGCCCGTGCCCAGTCGGATCGTTGTCGTCGCGCCCGCGAGCGCAGAGAGCAGGACGAACGGTTCATACCAGGGTGTTGCGGCGTCGAATGTGCCGGCCGGATAGTTCGAGTCATCGAAACAGTTCGGCGTCAGGATATGATCGCCCAACATGATCGAGTGATATCCGATCTTTTCGGCTTCTCTGGCCATCGACAGGATGTCACCGGCAGTCGGAGTGTGGCCAAGAATCTGGCTGCAGCTAATTCCGAACTTCATCCGCTACCTCCGGGAACTGCAACGCACGCTGAACATGTGCTGCGGATCGGCTTGCCGGTCGATCCGCAGCCTTTTCTCAGGCAGTACCGGCGCGATTCATCGCGACCGTATCATCGTGCGAAAGTTTACCGTAATTCTCCATAAAGCCCTTTATCAGCGTTTCGCGATTTACAGGCGCTCGCTGCCTGTCGGCGGCGAGAAGCGCGGGCTTCAGTTCGTCGATCGCCAGTTCGGTGCAATAGGCTGGCGTGCCGGGTTGCTGCCGCCATGAATCGGCCAGGGAGCCAGCATCCAGGGCATCGAAACCCGTCGCCTCGACCAATTCCATCGCTACAGCCTTTGCGCGGTCATCGTCGCCGGCGACCGGCAGAGCGATCCGACCTTCCGTACCTTTCGGCTTGCCCCGTTCCGCAAGTGTGGCCGCCAAGACGGCATTCCACGCTTTGACGACCGGCCGACCGATATGTTCGCCGACCCAGACGCTTTCGGGCGTGCCATTATCGAGGCCGTCGAGAACGCCGTCGCGGAAAGGATAGTAATTGGATGTGTCGATCACGATGACATCGGACGGGACGCCGCTGAGCAGGCTGGTCAGCGTCTGATAGCTGAGAAATGGTATGGACAGGATGACCGTATCGACATTCTTGACCGCATCTTCTTTCGTCACCGCCTGAGCGCCAGTGTCCTTGGCGATGTCAGCCAACGTATCCGGCCCCTTGGAATTGGCGATCTTGACGTCATGGCCCGCATCGACGAGTTTGCGGGCAAGGGTGGCGCCGATATTGCCGGCGCCGATAATTCCGATCTTCATAAATACTCCTTAATAGTGTCTGCTGCGGTCTTGTTAGGCATCGTGCCGTTGCGCTTGCACGGGCACCGAACTTTGTCTGGGCATGAAATTGATGGATTCAAGATCTTGGTCGAGTGACACGAGCCGACCGGAAAATACGTCAGGATCCCGCTCACCAGGCAGTTCCGGGTTCCCCCAACCATGACACATGGCGATAACGCCCGGTTGTAGACCCGTATCCTTGCGAACGCGACCTATAACGACCCCGCCCGTTCGGCCTGTTAGCCTGACTGTGCCACCTTCTGCCACGTCGAGTCGGGTCATGTCCTCCACATTCATGTAGATCGGGTTGGTCGGGAAGCGGCGACGGGTCTGGCTCGCTTGCGTGTAGGCGCTGTTCATCACCTCGATAAGCCGACGCGATATGACCCGAAACGGATAGTCGGCCAGATCGTCCTGCGCCTCATACACGCCCCGAAGCTCATCTTCTACATCGGATGGGCACAGGTCGAGCCGGGCGCTATCGTCGTCGTTCGCGACTTGGACAACCGCCTCAGCCTCCGGGAAATGGACCCCGCCCGGATTGGCCCTGAGTTCATCATAATTGCTGCGACCGCCGTCGGCGAGCCAGCGTATGAGGTCCTCGCCAGTGGTCTGGTCCGTAATTTCCAGTTCTGGCCCAGGTATGTCGCGATGTGCCATTCCATAAAATGGTCGACGCATGTGCAATGTCTTGCCCATGCGATGGGCCATGCCTCGAAAAAACTCCCAGTCTTCAATCACGCCTGCGGGTTTCGTCAGGAATGGCTCGGCAATTTGCGCAAAGGTAGTTGGCAGCATGTATTCCAGCGCCAGGTTGAAATCATGATGTTCATAATGGCCGCTGGTCGCGATCAGATAATCCGCCATGCGGCTCGTCACATTGTCCCGCACATCGATCGAGACGAGCAAATCGAGCTGCTCGATCATCGGGATCGTCCGATCCGGCTCTGGCAGCGCCTTGACCAGATTGCCACCCAAATGAATCAGCGCACGAATCCGTCCTTTCTCATTGCCCACTATCTCCTGGGGCAGACGTGAGGTCGGATATTCGCCGCCGATCGGACCGATATCGACGGTACGCAGCTTGGGGCCATTTTCCCAGGTCCGGTTCGGCGGCAGCACTGCTTCCTGCGCTGGCGTTCCGCCGTAATAGCCGGTGTTGTGGATAATATCTCCCGCCCGACGATAGCCGCCGCAGATCGCGGTGAGCGCCTCTATCATTTGCTCGGCCAGGTTGGAGTTGAGTCCCATGGCCGATCCCGTGCCCGTCAGCGCCGACTTGCGGCGCGCGCCAGCGAAAATCCGCGCGGCCTTGTACAGCGTGTCGGAGTCGATGCCGGTACGCGCGGCTACATGATCAGGCGTGAACGGCGCGACTGCGGCGCGCAGGCGCTCAAGCGAGGTCGTGAAACGTGCGCAGAAGGCCTTGTCCTCAAGGCCCTCGTCCAGAACGATGCGGATCAATCCGGCAAACAGCGCTGCGTCTTGGCCCGGTCGCACGGGCAGATGGAGATCGGCGGAGCGCGCCAGTTCGGTTTTGCGCGGGTCCACCACGATAAAGGTGGTGCCTGCCTTGCGCGCGTCCCGCATATGCTTGATCGGGTTAGGCGAAGGCATGCCGTAGCAGGCGTGCGACGCTGCCGGATTGGTGCCAACGATCATCAGCACATCGGCTTCAGGCAATTTATGTTTGCCAGCCAGATACACCCCCATGCGACCGGCGGTAACCCATTTGGCTGACTGGTCCACGGTCATGCTGGAGAAAAGATAGGGCGAACCGATGGCATCCATCCACGCCTTCGCCGCAGGCACACTGAGCACATTGCAGTTGGACCCGGTACCGTAGTAAAGCGCGACGGACTCAATTCCGTATTGGGCAATAATCGCGCTTAACTTTTCGTGAATCTCATCCATCGCCGTTTCGGCGTCGATGTCTTCGAACGTTCCATCCGCATTGCGTCGCCGACTGCCCAGCAACCGGTCTTCGCCATTGTGAAAGTCCTTGGTCGCTGCACCTTTGATGCAGAAATAGCCTTGCGAGACCGGATGATCGCGATCACCCCTGATGTCCTGAATGACGCCGTCCTCGTGCGTGACCTTCAGGCCGCAAGCAGCGGCACAGTTGCGACAATAGGTTGTGTGCGTCGACATTCTCTTATCCTCTCACCGTCACATGCTTTGGTGACTGAATCTCTATTCTTTTTATCAAAAGGGTCGTTGCCGTGGCTCCACGAACACGCCGCTGGCCTCGGCGCACAGCCGATCACCATCATGCAATGTCCCCTTCGCATAGGCTTTGCGTCCGTCGATCCGGTCTAGCCATGTCGTATAGCGAAGCTCTTTATAAAGCGGCGTTGGCGCTCGATAGGCGATCTGAAGGTCGACCGTCATCCTCAGGACGCCTGCCTGAACGATACCCAGCAATTCGTCGAACGTGGCCGCAATGAACCCCCCTTGGAGAAGTCCGGGCGGCCCCTGGTGCGGGTGGCTGTAAGTGGCATAGGCTTCCGCCCGGTCGCCATTGAGGACTAGTTTGAAAGGTGGAGGCAGAGGATGAAGCCTGCCGGTGAATGGGCCAAGCTCGCTCAGTTCGCCCAAGCCGGTCAACATGCCTTCGATGAAGCGCACATGGGCCGGTCGGCTGGGTTGTCCAGCCAGCAGTTCCGATACCATGCGAATGCGTGCGGCCGCCTCATCCAGCTGCGCATCGTCAGCCATCGAACAAGAAAAATTATCGAGCAATGACCGGATCGCCTGCGCGCACTCCACGCGCGACGTCAGCCCATGCTGCGCAGCGCGCTCCTCGATCCTTCTATCGTCGATAACGTCGCTCATGGGTCATCCATTTCCAGCATTATGGGCTATGTCCGAGTCGATGAAGCCGTATCGCTCATGTCCAACGCCTACCTATCCGGCCGTGATGATAACGTCGGTGCCGTTCCGTCATCCCGACAGATCGCAACTTTCCAGCCTTCTTGTACCTAAATCCTAAATGGGCTAAGCGAGTCAACACTATTCGATTCAGGGGAGCCGGGCATCGTGAATTTGGACATATTACAACGTTTCAAGCTCGACGATAAGCATCACGATTATTCGGCACCGGAAACCATCCTCTATGCGTTGGGGCTGGGTTACGGAAGCGACCCTACAGATGAAACGCAATTGGCGTTCGTCTATGAAAAGGGCCTCAAGGCCGTGCCGGCCATGTGCAATACGATTGCGCATCCCGGCTTCTGGATAGATCGACCGGAATTGGGCATCGATTGGGTCAAGGTGCTGCACGCTGAACAGGCGTTCGAAATCCACTCCACTATTCCCGCCGAGGGCCGCATGCGCGGTGACTATTCGATCCTGAGCATCGAAGATAAAGGTGCCGACAAGGGCGCGATCATGAAGATGCAGAAGCGCCTTTATGACAGGGACAGCGAGTTGTTGTGCGCGACCGTCACGCAGACATTATTTCTGCGCGGCGACGGTGGGCAGGGTGGATTTGGCGACATTGGCCCCGGTCTGGCGGCGATCCCTGATGGCGATCCCGACGATGTGCTGGACATTTCCACTTTGCCGCAAATCGCGCTGATCTATCGCTTGAGCGGCGACCTGAACCCGATCCATGCCAGCCCTTCGGTCGCCCGCAAGGCGGGTTTCGATCGACCGATCCTTCATGGCCTCTGCACCATGGGGCTGGCCGCGCGCGCGATCATCAGCCGCTTGTGCGATGGCGATCCTGCGCGGTTGAAGGCGATGGAGGTGCGTTTCAGCAAGCCGGTTTTCCCGGGCGAAACGATCCGCGTTGAATTTTTCCTGGAAGGAGGCGCCGTTCGCTTCCGGTGCCGTTCGGTAGAACGCGATCTGGTGGTGCTGGATCGCGGAAGCGCAACGGTTGGAGGCGTGGCATAGAATTAGTATATTGACACTAATTGCTAACGCTGTAGTCGATACCATAAATTAGAAAGATGGGATGAAGTATGAGTCAGTCGGGAATTCTTGCAGGCAAGGTTGTCATCGTAACCGGTGCCGGCAATGGCGTTGGGGCTGAAATCGCCAAGCTTGCGGCCGCTTGCGGTGCCAGCGTGCTCGTGAACGACCTTGGCGGCGCTGCTGCCGGTGGCGGAGCGGATACCACCCCTGCCCAACGCACTGTCGATGAAATCACTGCCGCCGGCGGTATCGCCGCGCCGAGCTTCCATTCGATTGCGACATGGGAATCCGCCGAAGAGATCATCCAGGACGCGATCAAGGCGTTCGGCAAGATCGACGCTGTCGTCAACAATGCCGGTATCCTGCGCGACGTCATCTTCCACAAGATGACCAAGGAAGATTGGGACCTGGTTCGCGCGGTCAATCTCGACGGCTATTTCTACGTCTCGCGCGCTGCGGCACCTTATTTCAAGGAGCAGGGCAGCGGCGCGTTCGTCCATATGACATCGACCAGCGGTCTCATCGGCAACATGGGCCAGGCCAATTATTCGGCCGCCAAGCTGGGCGTCGCAGGTCTGTCCAAGTCGATCGCTATCGACATGCAGCGTTTCAATGTCCGGTCCAACTGCATCGCGCCGTTCGCTTTCACGCGCATGGTCGGCACGATTCCGGCCAACGACGAAGCCAATCGCAAGCGCCTCGAAATCGCCAAGCGGATGACGCCGGATAAGATCGCACCGCTTGCGGTCGGCCTGATCAGCGACGGCGCGGCTGATGTCAGTGGTCAGATATTCTCCTCGCGCATGAATGAGACCATCCTGTTCAGCCAGCCACGCCCGATCCGCACGGCGCAGACGTCCGACGGGTGGACGCCTGAAACGATCGTCAGCCACGCGCTGCCTGCGATGAAGCCGAGCTTCTACCCGCTCGACATTTCCTCGCATGTCTTCACTTGGGACCCCTTCTGATCCCAATGAGCGAGAGCGCACCCTATCTGGTCGAGCGGGCGGGCGGCGTTCTGACGCTGTGCTTCAACCGGCCTGCGCATGGCAATGCGATACCGCAGGAAGCTGTGCCGGGCCTGACCGAACTCTTTTCCTCGATTTCCGGCGACCCGTCCGTTCGGGTGTTGCTAGTGCGGGGGGAGGGTGCGCATTTTTCGGCCGGTGGCGACGTGCGGAGTTTCGCGCGCGCCATCGAGCAGCCGGTGGAGGCACGCCGTGCTGACTTTACCTCGCGGCTTGATGCCGTTCGGGGCATGGTCGAGGCTTATCTGTCGATCGAGGTTCCCATTGTTGCCGTCTGCCAGGGTGCAGTCGCGGGCGCGGGTCTAATGTTTGCGCTGGGCGCGGATTATCTGATCGCCGATGAAACGGTCACTTTCCTGTTCTCGCATCAACGGGTCGGCCTGCCGCCTGACGGTGGGGTTAGTCTGCTTCTGCCGCGTGTCGTCGGTGAGCGGCGTGCTGCCGAACTGATCCTGACTGCCGCGCGCGTCGGTGCAGAGGAAGCGTTCCGGATTGGCTTGGCGTCGCGTATCGTGGCCGCCGCCGAACTGGCATCGGAAGGGGAGGCGCAGGCGAAACGGTTCGCACGCGCACCCGCTGGGGCGGTTCGGCAGGCAAAGGCATTGCTCGGTTCCGGCGGCCAGCAATCTGTTTCCGCGCAGCTCAAAGCGGAACGCGATGCGATCGTGCAGGCGGTCGGCACCGCCGACTTTGAAGAAGGCGTCCGTGCCTTCATCGAAAAGCGACCAGCAAGATTTCCGTCCGCGTCGGGTACATGAGTGCAGTGCAGACCGGCGCGCAAGATTGACAGGTCGCAAACACGCGAGTGGAGTTCCGATGGCAGATTTTGGCATTAAACGGTTTGGCGGCTATGTGCCGCGTCTAAGGATCGACCGGTCGCTCATCGCGGACGCGCACAAGTGGATGGCGCCCAATCTGCGCGGTCAGGCCAAAGGCGCGCGTGCCTTCACCAGCTGGGACGAGGACGCCGTCACCATGGCGGTGGAAGCGGCCCGCGACTGTTTCAACGGCCGGCCCTCCGATGCGATCGAGGCAGTGTATCTGGCATCGACCAGCCTGCCTTATGCGGATCTCCAGCATGGCGCGCTTGTGGCGAGCGCGCTTGGCTTGCCGACGGCCATCGCAAGCAGTGATACAGGCTATTCGCAGCGTGCCGGCACGTCCGGGCTGCTGCAAGCGTTGAAGATGGGCGAAGAGGCCCTGTTTATCGCCAGCGACGCACCGGTTGCAAAGCCTGCCAGCACGCAGGAACTAAGCTATGGCGCGGGTGCCGCAGCGTTCCTGCTGGGCGCGGGCGACGATGTGGTGGCAAGGTTGCTGGGCGCGGCCAGCGTGACAGCCCCGTTTGTCGATCACTTCCGCGCGGCGCGCGAACGTTATGACTATTTCTGGGAAGAACGCTGGGTTCGTGACGAAGGCTATGCCAAGCTTGCGCCGCAGGCCATTGCTCAGGCATTGTCGAAAGCCGGCATCGCTGCGAATGATCTTACGCATTTCGTCATGCCGTCGCTACAGCGCGGTGCTGCCGATGCGGTGGCCAAGAAGATCGGTTTCGCGGGGAAGCCAGTGGACGGCTTGTCAGATGGCGTCGGATATGCGGGCGCGGCCCATGCTCTGCTCATGCTGGCCCATGTGCTGGAAACGGCGGCTACGGGCGACAGGATTCTCCTGGTCGGTTTTGGACAGGGTGCTGATGCGCTGGTGTTTGAGGTAACGGCGGCCATTGGCAGCGCGCAGCCGCGTACCGGCGTGAGCGGTGCAATCGCTAATGGCATCGCGACAGACAGTTATTTGCGTATGCTCTCCTTCTACGACGGCATCGATCTGGAGTGGGGTATGCGGTCGGAAAAGGTGGCCAAGACGGCGCTGACGGAGCAATATCGTTCGGGTGGGCAAATCGACGCGCTGGTGGCGGGCAAATGCGGGCAATGCGCCACGATCCAGTTTCCTCAACTCGAATATTGCGTCAATCCAGGCTGTAATGCGCCAGCTAGCCAGTTCGAGGATTATTCGCTGGTCGATGAGCCGTCGCAGGTGTTCACCTACACTGCTGACTGGCTGTCCTTCCATCCTGCCCCGCCACTCTATGTCGGCTTCGTGCAGTTCAACAACGGCGCGCGCATCCTGATGGAGGTGGTCGATGTCGGGCCGGAAGGGCTGGAAGTCGGGACGCCGCTCAAGCTGACGTATCGGATCAAGGAGCGTGACCGCGCTCGCGGCTACAACCGCTATTTCTGGAAAGCTGCGCCCACTGGCGCGGCGGGAGCATAATCATGGCGACAGGCATCAAGGACAAAGTAGCGATCCTGGGCATGGGTTGTGCGCAATTCGGCGAGCGTTGGGATACCGATTCATCTGCCTTGATGCGCGAAGCGTTCGACGAGGCGCTGGCCGACGCCGGGATCGAGCGGTCGCAGATCGAGGCAGGCTGGTATGGTAGCGCACTGGACAATGTGAATGTCGGCAATTCGCCCATTCCCGCCTCCACGGCACTGCGCCTTGATGGCATTCCCTTCACGCGCGTTGAGAATATGTGCGCGACCGGGACGGAGGCTTTGCGTGGCGCGGCCTACGCGGTCGCATCGGGTGCGGTCGACATCGCCGTCGCCATTGGAGCGGAAAAGCTCAAGGACACGGGCTATGGCGGACTACCCATACCCTTCAAGGGCACCTTCAACGATATGTGGATGCCGATGGGATCGTCACCGGCCGGGTTCGCCCAGTTGGCAGCGGGCTATCGCGCCAAACATGGCATGTCGAAAGAAGATTTGAAGCGCGGTATGGCGCATGTGTCGTGGAAGAGCCACCAGAATGGTGTGCACAGCCCCAAGGCGCATCTGCGCAAGGCGGTGCCGATGGAAACGATCATCAACGCGCCGATGATTTCCGATCCGCTGGGGCTGTTCGATTGTTGCGGCGTGTCCGATGGCGCGGCCTGCGCGATCGTGACGACGCCGGAGATCGCACGCGCGCTGGGCAAGAAGGATCTGGTGACGATCAAGGCGATCCAGCTGGCGATCAGTTCCGGCGTCGAATCCCAGATGAACACGTGGGACGGCAGCCATGTGCGCAACACGCGCAGCGCCGCGACCCGCGCCTACAAGGAAGCGGGGATCACCGATCCGCGCACCCAGTTGAACCTGATCGAGGTGCATGACTGTTTTTCGATCACCGAACTGGTGACGATGGAGGATCTGTTCATTTCGGAGGAAGGCAAGGCGGTCAACGACATCCTTGATGGCTTCTACGACGCCGCCGGCCAGGTGCCGTGTCAGATCGACGGCGGTCTTAAATGCTTCGGCCATCCGATCGGCGCCACCGGCCTGCGGATGACCTATGAGGTCTACAGCCAGCTTCTGGGCCGCACCGGGGAGAGGCAACTGTCATCGCCCTCCATGGGCCTGACGCATAATCTGGGCGGCGTACCTTATCAGGGCATCGCCTGTATTTCCATTCTGGGGCTCGCCTGATGAAGCGCACATTATTTTCGTCCGACCATGAGATGTTCCGTGATACCGTGCGGAGCTTCGTCGAAACCGAAATGGTGCCCTTCCACGATGCGTGGGAAAAGCAGCAGCGCGTCCCGCGCGACGTCTGGCTCAAGGCTGGCGAGGCCGGCATGCTCTGTTGCGACATTCCCGAAAATTATGGCGGGATCGGCGCGGACTGGCTCTATAATGTCGTCGTGATCGAAGAGTTGGCAAAGGCTGGCATGTCCGGTCCAGGCTTCATGGTCCATTCCGAAATGGTCGCGCCCTATATTCTGGCCTGGGGCTCGGAAGAGCTGAAGCAGACCTGGTTGCCTAAGATGGTGACGGGCAAGGCGATCGGTGCGGTGGCCATGACCGAACCCAATGCCGGGAGCGACCTGAAAGCCATCCGCACCCGCGCCGTTCGCGATGGCGATGACTATCTGATCAATGGACAGAAGACCTATATTTCCAACGGCCAGAACTGCGATTTTGCGCTGGTTGCGTGCAAGACCGATCCCGAAGCGGGCGCAAAAGGCGTCAGCATCATCCTGTCTCCGGCCGACAATGCGGGTTTTGAACGCGGGCGCAATCTGGAGAAGATCGGTCTGAAAGCGCAGGACACGTCCGAGCTGTTCTTCGCCGACATGCGCGTGCCTGTCGCCAACCGCCTGGGCGACGAGGGGCGCGGCTTTGCGATGCTGATGACGAAATTGTCGCAGGAGCGGCTGACCCAGGCCATCCGCAGCATTTGCGTCTGCGAGGCAGCGATCCAGTGGACGGTCGACTATACCGCCGAACGCAAGGCGTTCGGGCACACGATCGCCGATTTCCAGAATACCCAATTCGTGCTCGCGCAATTGTCGGCGGAAACCACTGCCTTGCGCGTGTTCACAGATTGGTGCATCGAAACGCATCTCAAGGGCGAACTCAGCCCGGTCGATGCGGCCAAGGCCAAATTGCTTGTCACCGATCTCCACAACAAGGTGGTCAATGAATGCCTGCAATTTTTTGGCGGCTATGGCTATATGACCGAATATCCCATCGCGCGCGCATTCATCGATGCGCGGATCGCACGGATCGCCGGCGGCGCTGCTGAAGTGATGAAGCAGATAATCGGCCGTGATCTGTTTGCGAACAAACGATAATCCAGGAGGACAGGATGTCAAACCTACCAATATTGGACGCCGGCACGCTCCTTGAAATCTACAAGAAGGCCGCGCTCATTCGCTATAATGACATGCGTGTCATCAAGGCGATGAAAGCGGGCTTGCTGATGACGCCCTATTATTCTCCCGCCGGGCAGGAAATCATTCCTTCGGCGCTTTCGGTCAATCTCAACGACGGTGATACGATTTGCACAATCTATCGCGGGACGCATGACATGCTCGCCAAAGGCTTTCCGCTTGGCCCGCTGTGGGCGGAACTTGCAGGCCGCATCACCGGCAGTTGCAAGGGCAAGGGCGGGACGATGCACCTGACCCACCCGGAGAGTGGCTGCATGGTGACAACGGGCGTCGTTGGATCATCGATGCCGATCGCGACCGGCCTTGGCTGGTCCGCCAAGCTTGAGGGTAAGGGCCATGTGGCCGTCGCCAATTTCGGCGATGGTGCCGCCAATATCGGCGCGTTCCATGAATCGCTGAACCTGGCCTCCTTATGGAAGCTGCCGGTCATCTTCATCTGCCAGAATAATCGCTATGCCGAACATACCAGCTTCGCCAATTCGACGGCTGTCGATCAATTGTCGAAGCGCGCCGCCGGCTATGGCATGGCGGGCGTGACGGTCAACGGCAACGACGTGGACGAGATGTATCGCGCGGCGAAGATCGCGGTCGATCGTGCGCGGGTGGGCGAGGGGCCTACGCTGATCGAGGCGCTGACCTTCCGCTTCAACGGCCATCTGATCGGCGACGCTGCGGGCTATATTCCCAAAGAGGAAATAGCAACGGCGAAGCAGAATGATCCGTTCGTCACCTTGCGCAAGCGAGTTCTGACTGACGAGGCGGCGAGTGAGGAAGCACTCGACGCGATCGATGCGGATATCAAGGCCCGCATCGAAGAGGCGGTAAAGGCGGCATTCGAGGCCGAATGGCCCGACGTTTCTGAATTGAAGCGCGATGTCTTCGCCCACGAACTGGCCTGAGGGATCAAGATAATGACAACGCAGAACATGAACAATATTTCGGCCGTCAATCTGGCGCTCTACGATGCGCTCGCCGCCGATCCGACGCTGCTAGTGCTTGGCGAGGATGTCGCCGATCGAGAAGAAGGCGGCGTGGCCGGTGCGACCAAGGGCCTGTCGACCGCGTTCGGCGACGATCGTGTCAAATCCACCCCGATTTCGGAGCAGGCGATCATCGGCACGGCAATCGGCGCATCCCTGCGGGGACATCGCGTCGTCGCCGAAATCATGCTGATGAACTTCACAACCATTGCAATGGACATGATCATCAATCATGCTGCCAAATTGCGCTTCATGTCAGGCGGACAGACGCATGTTCCCATCGTCATCCGCACGATGACGGGCGCTGGCATGTCGAACGGCGGTCAGCACAGCGATTATCTGGAAGCCTGGTTCGCCCATACGCCCGGCATAAAGGTGGTGGCGCCATCCAATCCGACCGACGCATACGGTTTGTTACGCAGTGCGATCGAGGATGAGGATCCGGTCATCTTCATCGAAAATCTGCCGACCTACTGGAACAGCAGCCCTTTTACCAAGGAAGTCATCCCGCTGGGGAAGGCCAAGGTCGTGCAGGAGGGCAGCGATCTGACGATCGTCACCTATGCGACCATGGTTGCACCGGCGATGGCCGCCGCCGCGGCACTCGCTGAAAGCGGCGTCTCGGTCGAGGTCGTCGATTTGCGGACGATCGCGCCATGGGACAAGGAAACGGTTTACGCTTCGGTGGAAAAGACCGGCCGCGCGCTGATCGTCCATGAGGCCGTGAAGGAGTTTGGCGTTGGTGCCGAGATCGCTGCGGATCTGAGCGATCGTTTCTTCGGCACGTTGAAAGCACCGGTCCGACGTCTTGGCGGCGCATTTGCTCCGGTGCCCTATTCTAAGCCGCTCGAAACCGCCTTCGTTCCTTCTGCAGCGGGCATCGAAGCTGCGGTTCGCGCACTCGTGACTGGAAAGGATAGTTAAATGGCTACCGAGATTCTGCTTCCCAAACTGGGTTTTTCGATGAGCGAGGGCCAATTGTCCGAATGGCTGGTACCCGATGGCGGCCAGGCCGTCGAGGGTGAGCCGCTCTTTTCGTTGGAGAGCGACAAGTCGACCAATGAGGTCGAGGCACCCGCGTCGGGGACTTTGCGCATCATCATGCAGCCCGGCGAGACCTATGACGTTGGGACAGTGCTGGGTATAATCGAATAGCCATGAGCCTTGAAAGCCTGATCACGTCGCTCCCGGCCTGGCCGGTTGCCGATTTCTCCGAATTCGGGGAAGTGGAGGTCAAGAAACTCACCCCCGTTCAGAAACTGACGGGGAGGTTCCTTGGCCGCAACTGGTTGGCTATACCGCATGTCACGCATCATGATGAAGTGGATGTGACCGAGGCCGAAACCAGGCGTGCAGACTGGAACAGGGCAAATCCGGGCGCAAAAGTCAGCCCGGTTGCCCTGCTGGTCAGGGCGCTTGGCCGGGTGCTGGCTGATTTCCCGCAGTTCAACGCATCGTTGAGCGATGATGGCCAGTCGATCATTCTCAAGAAATATGTGAACATCGGCGTGGCGGTCGATACGCAGGGCGGTTTGTTCGTGCCGGTGTTGAGGGGCGTCGACACGATGACCCTCGCTGATATCGCCGCCGCCATAGCGGCGATCGCGGAAAAGGCGCGGACCAAGGGCCTGTCGATGGCGGAGATGTCGGGCAGTTCGATGTCGCTGACCTCGCTCGGACATATCGGAGGTACGGCGTTCACCCCCATCATCAATGCGCCCGACGTCGCGATCCTGGGTGCGACCGCTATTCAGCTTCGGCCAGCCCCTGGCGATGACGGCGCTATTATCTGGCGGAAATGCCTGCCGCTTTCGCTGAGTTACGATCATCGCGTCATCAACGGCGCGGATGCTGCGCGGTTTGTCCGGGCGATCGGCGGCATATTCGCCGATGGAACGCTGTTCGAGTGACGGGTGAGGCGCGGGCGTACAAAGCCTGACGAAAAGGATTGAGATGACGTTCGCTAGAACAGAAACGCAGCAGATGTTCGGCGACATGCTGGGCAAGCTTCTCGATGTCGAAAATGATTTCGAGGAGCGGCGGCGGCGGCTTTCGGCAGAGGAGCCGGATCGGCTGGCACTCTGGCCGCACCTTGCCGAGCAGGGTATTCTTGGCGCGACCGTTGCCGAAGAGGCGGGCGGCTTTGGCGGCAGTATGCGCGACATTGCCGTGGTCATGGAGGAAGTCGGACGCAAGCTGGTCGTCGAGCCGGTGCTGGCCAGCGCGCTGTGCGGCGCGATCCTGCACGGCGCGGGCGAGGATTTGTCGGGGCTGATCGCGGGTGAAGCGATCACGGCCTTCGCGCATGAGGAAGGGTATGACCCCTTCGCGCTTCCCGGCAGCAAGGCCGTGGCGGTCGCTGATGGCATTCGCCTGACCGGACGCAAGCTGGCCGTCCGCCATGCCGATCTGGCCCATCAGTTCGTCGTCACCGCGACGCTGGACGGTGAGGCGGGTGCTTTCCTCGTCGATGCCAAGGCGGAGGGGATGGTCATCGACAGCTTCCGCATGATCGACGGCGCATCGGCGGGCACCATCGAACTCACGAATGTCGCCGCCCGCCGCCTGTGCGGTCCCGACGGGATTGTCGAAGCGGTCGAGCGGGGCGTGATTGCGCTTGCCGCCGAAGCGACTGGGATTATTGTCGCGCTCAACGCTGCGACCTACACTTATCTGGGGACGCGAAAGCAATTCGGGGTTCCCCTCGGCACCTTTCAGGCATTGCAGCATCGTGCGGCGGACATGCATGCAACCGCCGAGGAAGCGCGGGTCCTGACCGAACTGGCGATCGACGCGTTCGACGCCGGGCGATCGGACAGGTCTGCGCTGGCATCTGCGGCTAAGGCCCTGGTCGATGAGGCCGGGCGCAAGATCGGGCACGAAGCCGTGCAGATGCATGGCGGCATGGGTGTCAGTGATGAACTCGACGTCAGCCATTATATGCGCCGTCTGGCCGCCATCCGGGCCGAACTGGGAAGCGCGGACCTGCACCGTGCGCGCTATGCCGGTCTGGGCGTCAATGTCGTCCAGGAAACCCCGTTCCGCGCCGAAGTTCGCGCGTTCGTTCGCGCCCACCTTCCTGCGGATATCGCCAACAAGGGCGCACTCGGTCTTGAAATCCACAAGGAGGATTATGTCCGTTGGCAGAAAATCCTGCATGATATGGGCTGGTTCGCTGCCGGCTGGCCGGTCGAACATGGCGGGGCAGGCTGGACGATTGACCAGCAGCTGATCTTTCTTCAGGAATCCTCGCTCAACAATGCACCGATGATCATTCCCTATGGCGTTAACATGATCGGCCCGGTGTTGCAGGAATTTGGCACGCAAGAACAGTGCGAAAAATATCTGCCCGGCATCTTGTCGAGCGATACCTGGTGGTGCCAGGGCTATTCGGAACCCAATTCCGGGTCCGACCTTGCCTCCTTGAAAACCAGCGCGGTGCGCGACGGGGACCATTATATCGTCAATGGCACGAAGATGTGGACGACCGAGGCGCACTGGGCCGACATGATGCACTGCCTTGTGCGCACGGATCGT
This sequence comes from Sphingobium sp. 3R8, assembly GCF_020166615.1. NCBI lineage: Bacteria > Pseudomonadati > Pseudomonadota > Alphaproteobacteria > Sphingomonadales > Sphingobiaceae > Sphingobium > Sphingobium sp. 3R8. The sequence goes on from NZ_JAIQXR010000031.1 coordinate 39,731, forward strand.
GAAGTCAAGGCCCAGCGCGGGATTTCCATGCTGCTGATCGACATGAACAGTCCGGGCATTGAGGTCAGGCCGATCGTCACCATCGACGGTCAGCATCATACGAACCAGCTATTCCTCGATAATGTCAGGGTTCCGGTCGACAATCTCGTGGGCGACGAAGGGCAGGGGTGGACCATCGCCAAGTTCCTGCTGTCGCATGAGCGCGTCGCGATTGCCGATACCGGACCCAAATTGCGCCTGATGAAGAATATCAAGGCGATGCTGTCCGATGTGCCGCCATCGCCGTCGCGGGATCGTCTGGCCGAAAAGCTGGCCGGAGCGGAGATTGCTTTGTTGACGCTGTGCGCCATGGAGCAGGACTATATCTCCAAATGGGCGCAAGGCGCGTCGCGCGACGGACCCGAAGCGTCGGTCCTGAAAATCCGCAGCACGGAGATCCTCCAGCAGCTGTCTGAACTGGCGCTGGAGATCGAAGGGCCATTGGGCGGTGCCCATGATCCCCACGATCTGCACCTGGCACCCCTTGGACAGTTTAGTGCGGCCCAGCGCGCCAGTTTCATGGGTCATCAGTATCTTTACGGTCGATGCTGGTCTATTTTTGGCGGCACGAACGAGATCCAGCGGACTCTGATTGCAAAGACGCTCCTCGCTAGCTGAGCGTGCGCTGATCTTAAGGATAGTGGAATGCCAAGCGTGTTTGATACTCTGCCCGAACAGGATGTGCGCGCGCTGGCGCAAGGTCCGCTGTCGGAACTGATCGCCCGATCGGAGCGCCTGACGCTTGCTGGCTTCGGGCCGGTCGTGACCTATTCGCGCAAGGTTTTCATTCCACTGACGGTGCTTTGCCGCGATGTCTGCCACTATTGCACTTTCGCCTCTACGCCTTCGAAATCGAAACCGGCCTACATGTCGCGCGAGGATGTGCTCGCAGTTGCACGGGCGGGCGCAGCGGCTGGCTGCCGTGAA
>NZ_JAIQXR010000032.1:0-39453 GCF_020166615.1 Sphingobium sp. 3R8
CACATTGATGGACGAATCCATCACCCGCGCTGCCGGTGGTCTGAACGGCCAATTGTGCGATCCCACGCAAATGCATGGGTTCGCACGCGAGGCCGGTCGACCTGCCTCGCAGCGGACTACGCTGTACGGACATGTGAATACTTATGCACTTGAAGCGGCTGAATAGCCCTGATTTGAAGAGGATGATTGAGATGGCAGAAACAATCGCAGTAATCGGCGGAACCGGCAATCTTGGTGCGGCGATCGCGCGGCGACTAGCCAAGGCTGGTCGTACTGTCATTATCGGTTCCCGCTCGCAGGAGAGCGCGGAACGCGCTGCGGCAGAATTGGGCTTTGGCCTTTCCGGCCGGGCGAACGCCAATGCGGCCCGTAAAGCGGACATCATCATCATCGCCGTGCCCTTCGCGGCCCAGGCAGGAACCATTGCCGACATCGCGCCGCATTGTGCCGGCAAGATCGTCGTGGATACCACTGTGCCACTGGTGCCGCCCAAGGTGATGCGCGTTCAGCTGCCCCCCGAAGGCAGCGCCGCCCAACGCGCGCAGTCCCAGTTGGGAGAAGACGTCACCGTCGTATCGGCTTTTCACAATGTCGCGGCTCACAAGCTTGCGACCGATGAGGCGATCGATTGCGACGTGCTGGTGTTCGGCGATGACAAGGCAGCGCGCGAACAGGTCGTCGAACTGGCCGGTTTGATGGGCCTGCGTGCCTTTCATGCCGGCGCGCTCTGCAATTCGGCTGCCGCGGAGGCACTGACCTCGATATTGATCTTCATCAATAAAAATTACGGCCCCGGCGAAGCAGGTATTCGCTTGACCGGCATTTTGGAATAAGCGCGATCGGCACGCTCCCGATGAACCGAAATGGCATGACGAATGATAGAAATCTGCCCCCTAACGGGGATCGGCGAAATCGAACAGCACGCCGCTCTCGATGAAATACTGGCAGACAGCATAGAAGCGCTCGGTCTCGCACCCTTTCGCGATGGCGACATACTGGTCGTTACGCAAAAGATCGTATCCAAAGCGGAAGACCGGTTTGTCGATCTGGCCCAGGTCGTGCCTGGGCCAGAGGCGCTGCGCCTTGCTGAAATCACGCGCAAGGACGCGCAGCTTGTTGAACTCGTCCTGGCGGAATCGCGCGCGGTGCTGCGTGCGGTTCCCCATGTACTCATTACCCAGCACAGAAGCGGCCATGTCATGGCCAACGCCGGGATCGATCGCTCCAACATCGGCGATCGACAGGGTGACTATGCGCTGCTGCTGCCTGAAGATGCGGACGGGTCGGCCGAGCGTATCAGGCAGGGGCTGAAGCAGCGCTTTGGTCATGCGCCCGCCGTCGTTATCTCAGACAGCTTTGGTCGTCCCTGGCGCATGGGGGTCGTCTGCGTCGCCCTCGGTGCAAGCGGGCTGCCAGCGCTTCAGGACAAGAGAGGCGAGATGGACCGGGACGGACGGGTTCTGGAAGTGACGCAGATCGCGCTTGCAGACATGGTAGCGTCAGCGGCGGGGCTGGCGATGGGGGAAGGGTCCGAAGGCTTGCCTGCGGCTCTCGTCCGTGGACTGCACTGGACCGAAGCGGATAGACCTGCATCCGTGATCGTCCGCCCGATAACGGAGGATTTGTTCCGATGACGGAAAAGATCGTCGTGTTGACGGGCGGTGTCGGCGGCGCGAAGCTGGTTCTGGGCCTGTGTCAAGTCATGCCAGCCGATCAGGTCGTAGCGATCGTCAATACAGGCGACGATTTCGAGCATCTTGGTCTCAATATATCGCCCGATATCGACACGCTGCTCTATACGCTGGCGTTGAAAGCTGATCGCGAAAAAGGCTGGGGTCGCGCGGATGAAAGCTGGAACTTCATGGCTGCGTTGCGATCGCTGGGCGGGGAAGACTGGTTCCAGCTTGGCGATGGTGATCTGGTGCTGCACATCCTGCGGACTGCCCAATTGCGGGCCGGCCATGCGTTGAGCACCGTGACCGCGCAGTTTGCCGCCGCATGGAATATTGGCGTGTCCGTGCTGCCGATGAGCGACGATCCCGTCGCCACGATCGTGACGACCGATGAGGGCGATCTGGCGTTCCAGCGTTATTTTGTCGAGCGCCGGTGTATGCCGCAGGTCAGCGCCATCCGCTTTGAGGGCGCGGGGATGGCCCGTGCAGCACCGGGCGTCCTGGAGGCGATCACCGACCCTGCAACCAGCGCCATCGTGATCGCGCCGTCCAATCCCTATCTCAGCATCGACCCCATCCTGTCCGTGCCTGGGATAAGCGACGCCCTTAGAAACAGCGTGGCACCGGTAGTTGCGGTCTCGCCGATCGTCGGTGGCAAGGCGGTAAAGGGGCCGACAGCGAAACTGATGGCCGAACTTGGCCAGTCTGTGTCGCTTTCGACGATCGCGCGGCATTATGAAGGATTGATCGATGGCCTGCTCATCGATTCCGGCGACGACGGCAGTGCGCTCGGCGTCGCATCGGCAGCGACGGATATCATGATGAACAGCCTTACGGACCGGGCGCGGGTGGCGCGGGCAACGCTGGCGCTGGCGCAAACATTGCGGTGATCAACTGGACGGCGGTAATCCCGTTCAAGGGGCGCGCGGCGCGCAAGACCCGTCTTGCGGGGATTTTCTCTGAAGAGCAGCGTGACCGTTTGAGCTATGCCATGTTCAATCGCACATGCGCGGTGCTCGCTGGCTGCGATGCTGTGGGGGAGATCGCCGTGCTGTCCGACATACGCCCGCCAGCGTGGCACGGTCGCCTCATCGGCGACGCGGGACGGGGCCTCAATGCCGAGTTGAACAGTTTTGCAGCGGATCTGGCGACACAATGTCTGCTCGTCATCCATGCCGACCTTCCTTTGCTGGAACCGCAGGACATTGGCGACCTACTGGAAGCGGCGGGCAGGGCGTCAATGGCCATCGCGCCGGATCATGCAGGGACTGGCACGAATGCGATTGCGCTGGTCGACCCGGCCGGGTTCGCCTTTCACTTTGGTCCGAATAGCTTCGTGCAGCACGTCGAAGCCGGGCAGGACAGAGCGGCCATCATCCATCGCACCGGCTTGTCGCTCGATATCGACACGCCGGAGGATTATGACCGGGCCTGCCGTCATGCACCGGAAATCAGGCGCTGGACAGCGCCGTAACGGGTCTTGTGAATCACACAGACGCGCGTACCTTGATCCGTTATACCAGCTGCAATAGTCAGATTTCTGGCATATTGCGGATGTTGGATTTCCCCCCGGTCAGCGCACGCCCGAGCAGTTCGAGCGACAGGCCGGCATTGAGCGCATTGTGGCGCGAGCCGACGCTCAGGTCACGCCATGTCCGCCGCCTCGCGAGCCAGGCGCATGGCGTAGCCGCAGTCGGCCTGGGTTTTCACTTTCTCCATCTTCGTGACCGGCCGCTCCTGCGCGATGCGATCGACGACGTCGCAGGCGCGGTAGACATCCATCCAGGCGGAGTCGATCTTGATCGCGGCTTCCCCAGCTTTGCCAGCAACAGATGGGAATCGGACTGGCGATCATCATTCCAGGACAGGGCGGTCGTTCATCTTTTGACGGACTGATACCAAGTTTCATCGATCAGAACCCGTGTGCCCAGTCTCGGAGGCCGATGGACATGATCTTCCACGGCCGATCGACGAGCTGATTCCAGGCGCAGGTGCAGTGATCGACAATCTCTTCATAGGAACCGAACACCCGGTTCGACAGCCAATTGTCACGCATGAATTGTCAGATGTTTTCCTGCGGATTGAGTTCAGGGGTTTTCGAAGGGATCGGCACGATGGAAACCCCATCAGCAGTCGCTCGCCTTCGGCGCAGCGACCATGGCTGCGGGTCATGTGGGTGAAGGTCCAGGCTTCATCGATAAAGACAAGCCGTTCCGGTTCGAGATCGACCTGCCCCTCGAACCAATCATGCCGCTGCTTCAGGACGCCGGGGCGGTCCTGCTCGATTGCATGGCCAGTTTTTTTGCGCGTCATGCCTCGGCGGACGAAGAAACGATGAAGTCCTGCCACCGAGACGATCAGGCCGGTGTCAGCCAGCCAGCGCTACCCGAAGTTCTTCCATCGAGATGTCCTTACGCGCCTTCCAGATAGAGAGGACGTCCGCCGCTCGCCCCTCGATCCGACGCGAAACCGACCCGCTGCATTGCCTTGAAAAGCCTTATAGCGGATCGGCGAATGAACCAGCTTATATTGGATCGGTCGATTGCAGAACCGAGCGGTTGCCTGGAAGCATCTGGTTAAAAAGCGCATCTATTTCGACGTCGGAAGAGATACGCCGCAGCTCCAGAAGCTCGACCGCGTTTCCGATCGCATAGCGGCTGGCGGGTACCGGCGCTTCCAGTGCTTCAATGATAGTTGCGGCCACCACATCGGGCGCGACCGCGACTTTGTCGGCGCTCTGGGAAAACGCCTTTTGCTGCTCGAAATAATGTCCGTAATTCTGCCGGCCTTCTTCGTCGAGCTGCACAAGCCCGCGATCCAGCTGCGCTCCAAAACCATGCACCATGGCAGTCGAGATCGCGCCGGGCTCTATCAGCGAGACAGGTACGCCCCACTGACCCGCTTCCAGGCGCATGGTATCGGCCAGGCCTTCCAGCGCAAATTTCGAGGCGGTGTAATATCCAAGTAGCGGAAACGCGATCTTGCCGGACATCGATCCTACGAAGATGAAGCGACCCTTGTTCTTGCGGATATGCGGAAGCGTAGCCTGATAGATGGCGAGATTGGAAATCGTGTTGATTTCCATCGTGCGTCGGAACGTCTCGATAGGCGTCGTTTCCAAAGGGCCAGACGGATTGACGCCAACACAACTGATGACGGCGTAAAGCGGGCGGTCGCTGCGCTCAAGGGCTTTCACAAGCTGGGACGCGCCCACATCGGCAGAGGAGAAATCGGCAACGAAAAGATCTACCGCGTCAAGGCCGTTGGCCTTCATCCCCTCAAGATCGGCGTCATTCAATGCGGAACCCAGTACGTTGTAGCCTGCGTCCTGCAACTGTCGTGTCAGACATTGCCCCACGCCGCCTGAGGCTCCCAGTACCAAGATCGTGCCGGACTGTGCTGCACCTGCTGACATTGCTTATCCTCTACCAAGAATCATATCATCGTTGCGCCAGCTTCCAGCTTGACTGCGCGCTTGACCGGTCGCGCGCCCAATAGGCCAAAAGCGAAGCGCCGACACAACGAATCCATTATTTAGACCCTATATACTACATTACACACCCCGATGTGAATAGGGCAGCAGCAGGATATCGCCTGCGCCATGGAACGATAGTCGGGGCCGCGTTGTTCGATTTTTGACGGGAATTTATTATGAAAGACAAAGGTGGGCGATCAATTTCAAGGGACCATGAGTTTTCTGATGCTGACAATATCGGCAATCTCGTCGGCACGGACCATGTTGGCGATGATGATGGTGGGCAGGTGGCTGACGATCCAATCGCCATGAAGCTTCCGATCGAAGAAGGTGATTTCAGCGCGCAGCCGAGTTAAGAATTCTTGGTCATGCGGTTCGGACGGGGCAGGTGGCGATGTCTGTCGTCACGTCCCTTGGCAGCGGCTTTTCCGTGTCCTATATTTATATGAGGACTGCTTGCGCATAGCCGGTGAAAGCGCGCTATTCTAGCGCGTTCAGACCTCATTTGTGGAACACGGCGCGCTGTGTAAAATGGCCGTTGAGGCGCGTCCCGTTAGAGGGATGGCTGTAAAAATGGATTGCGTTAGGACGGATACCATATTAGGTCCTACATACTGTTTTTATAAATGATGAGGGTGCCATGGATTACGATTACCAGCGGGGCTTCGTCACTTACCCCGATGCGGAACCTGGTAGCTCTGGCGAAAAGGCGCCGTATATCGATCATGGCACCGCGCGGGTTGATCCCAAACGCTTCTACAGCAAAGAAGAAGCCGACCTTGAGTGGGACAAGATGTGGACGAAGACCTGGCTTTTCGTCGGACTGAGCCATGACATCGCGGAGGTCGGCGACTGGTTCAAGGCAGACTATGGCAAGGAATCCTTCATCATCGTGCGCAATGCCGAGGGTGATGACGGGATCGCGGCCTATTATAACGTCTGCCCGCATCGCGGAAACCGCATCGTGCATGACGATTTCGGCAGCGTCGGCGGTGATGCAAGCCAGGGCGGCTGCATCTTCACCTGCGATTTCCATGGCTGGAAATTCGGTCTCGACGGCAAGAATGTCGAGATTCGCGATGAGATGATTTTCCGCAAGGAGGCGGTCGCCCATCGTCCCGGCCTGAAGGCGGTGCGATGCAGCGTCTGGAACAGCCTGGTGTTCATCAATATGGACCTGAATGCCAAGCCCTTGCTGGACCAACTGGACGTCATCCCGAACCATCTCGCGCCCTATCCGTTCGAAAAATACAAGGTGCTGCGCGATATCGAGACCTGTTGGGATGCGAACTGGAAGACCGCGCTTGATGCGTTCATTGAATTTTATCACGCCGATGACGTGCATCCTCAGGTTGCGCCGTTCACCGAGACGCTGGGTTGTCAGTATGATCTCTATGGCAATGGCAACAGCCGGATGATCATTCCGATCGGCAGCGTTCCCGTGCGGTTTGAGGATCGCGAATCGGTACCCGATGGAATGAAGGCGTTTCTGCAATTTTATGGCGGCGACCCGGATGATTTCACCCATCTCAAGGGCTATGAATATAACAAGGCCTTTGCCGAAACGCGGCGGAAATGGGCAAAGCGGCACGGCTACGACCATTTCGAGAATCTGACCGACGATCAGGTCAATGATGACTGGAATTACTTCATCTTCCCGAACGTGACGATCAATGCGTTCAGTGACTCCTTGCTGCTCCAGATTTTCCGTCCGCACGAAACCGAACCGCGCAAGAGCTATTATCGCGCCATTTCGTTATGCCTGCCAGTGGGCGGTTCGAACGATATGGTCATGGATCCCGGTCAGTTCGGCCCTGAAGCCGTGTCCCCTCCGGGTTGGGACGGATCGATACGGCCAGAAAAGATCGTTCCCCAGACGCTGGCGGATTTTGGCTCAGTCCTTGCGCAGGACGCCGTCCGCGTGCCGGAAGTGCAAAAGGGCATCGAGTCGTCCGCGTTTGACGGCTACGTCCTTTCAGAATCAGAGAACCGCATCCGACACTATCTTGCTGAGCTTGACCGACTGATGGGGCGGGGCTGAGCGAGCAATATGAGCGAGACCACAAATCTCTTCGAGAGCGTCGAAAACGTCGAAATCAAGCTTTCCCGCACCAAGACCTGGAGCGGGCTGGAGACGGACCCGGCCTATTTCCCCAAGGAAAAGGACGACGCGTATAGGGAAAATCTCGGCGATCCAGGCAGCTATCCGTTCACGCGGGGTGCCTATCCCCAAATGTATCGCAGCCGAATGTGGACGCTGCGAAACATTGTAGGCTATGGATCGCCAGAGGATACACGCCAAGGCCTGGAAATGGTGCTGGCCTCCGGCGGAACGGGTGTCAGTATCGTTCCGGATCCGCTGACTACGCAAAGCGTAGATCCTGATCACCCTGCCTTCGGACCGGAAGTGGGCCTGGAAGGCTGTTCGCTCCCGACGTTGCGCGATGCCGAACGCCTTCTCGATGGCGTGGATCTGGCGAAGGTCGACACCGCCTGGCATTGGGCGGCCATGGCCTATCCATTGATCGCATCGGTGCATGTCAAGCGCGGCCAGCCGTTGTCGACGCTGCAAGGCTCGAACATGCCGGACATGCTGCAACAGACGCTATGCGGCTGGGGCAAGCATCTGGTGCCTGCTGAATTTGGTCACAGAATAGCGGTCGACGAGATAGAATTCAGCGTCCGCAACAGCCCGAAATGGGCGCTTGGGATGCCACAAGCCTATGACCTGCGCGAACGTGGTCTTTCTCCCGCAGGTGAAATCGCTCTGGGCATGGCCATGATCAACAAGACGATGGAGGATCTGATCGATCGCGGCCTGACCGTGGATCAGGTCGCGCCCAGCCTGGCGTGGGTTTCGACCTCCGACATCGACTTTTTTGAAGAGATCGCGAAGTTCCGCGCGCTACGCCGCTATTGGGCGCGGACGATGAAGGAGCGGTTCGCATCGCAAGATGTGCGCGCTCAACGCCTGCGGATTGCCTGCCACACGTCTGGTAAATCGCTGGTGTATAAGCAGCCGCTCAACAATCTGACACGGACGGCCATTCAGGGCCTGGCGGCGCTGTGCGGCGGTGTGCAGTCGCTGGAAGCCTGTACGTTCGACGAGCCGGTTTGCGTACCGACCCATGAGGCGCGCGAACTTGCCACCCGGCAGCAGCAAATCCTGGCCAATGAAGTCGGCGCGGCCCGCGTGGCCGATCCCTTTGGCGGCAGCTACTATATCGAGGCGCTGACGGATCAGGTGGAAGCCGAAGCCGTGGCCATGCTGACGCGGATCGAGAAAATCGGCCTTATCGAAGCAATCGCCAGTGGCCAGATCGAGCAGATGATGGACGATTTCAACTTCGATCTGCAACGCGAGATGGATAGCGGCGAGCGCATCATGGTCGGCGTCAATCAATTTGTCCCGGAAGACGAGCCATCGCCTACGCGCTTCAAGTTTGATCGCACTAACACATACGCCCATATTCGTCGGTTTTCGGAACTCAAGCAGCAGCGCGATCAGGGCCGCTGGTCAGAGTCTTTGAAACATGTCCATAATGTCGTTCGTGACGGTAATAACCCGATGCAGGCGATGATCGACGCATTCGTTGCCGATGCCAGCATCGGCGAGATATGGGGGACGGTACGCGTCGCCTATGGTCATGCCTTCGACCCCTATGGTCACCTTCAAGCACCGCTGAGTTACACATGAGCAAGCCAAATACTGTAAAATGCATGCTTGGAATGCTGGGCACGGATGTCCATTCGAAAGGCATCCGCACATTGGCGCGTCTGCTAAGCGAAGCCGGAGGCATCGACGTCGATTATATCGGCGAACATAACAGCGTCGAGGGCATGGCCGCTGCCGTCGCCGAGCGGAAGTCCGACGTCGTAGGCATCAGCTTCTCGTCCGCTGCCTATGTCGAATATACGCGCCAGTTGATCGAAGCGATGAAAGCAAAAGGGGTGGGGCACGTCCCCGTGATCCTCGGAGGGATCATTCACCCCGATGATGTCGACGAACTTAAGGAAATGGGCGTAGCTGGCGTATTCGGGGCCGGGTCCAAGACGCAAGACATCATCCTGTTCGTGCAAAATGCCGGTGTGCCTAGCATATGACGGTCTATGTCGATGTCTGCGCGGTGGAAGACGTTCCAAGCGGCAAACATCGCGCATTCTTGGTCGATGACACCTCCATATTGATATTCCGCATCGGCGCTGAGTTTTATGCATTGGAGAACCGCTGCACCCATCTCGATTTCCCGCTGGAGGGGGGGCGACAGATCGGCATGAACATCATTTGCCGAAAACATGGTGCGCGCTTCGATATATGTACAGGAAAAGCCATCGTTGGCCCTGCGGTCGATCCACTACGCCGCTTTTCCGTTCGCGTCCGCGAGGGGCGGGTTGAGGTGAAACCCGTTGCGGAGCAGGGGAGCAACCCTTTCGTCAGGCAGGCGGGCTGAACGTTCGCTGTCGCTTTGAGAGAACACAGTAACTTGGTGAAGCAGGAGTCGGGTATTGGAAAGCGCTAAGAAGAAAGCCGTTCGTCAATATATCGACGCGGTAGGCCGTGGCGATGCTGCAGCGATCCAGGCGGCTGTAACCGAAGATTATACCCACGAGTTTCTAGGCACCACGGTGTTGCGCGGCAAACGATCGCTGGCGGACATTTTGGGTCAACTCGACGCGTTCATGGCAGCCCTGGCGCGACCGGGCGAATTTACCTTTCAGGAGATGGTGGAGGAAGGCGATATCGTTTCCGCCATGTTCTCGGGCAAGTGCGAACTGGCAAACGGCAAGAGGTTCGATGGCGATTATGCGATATTCTGCCATTTCCGGGGCGACAGGATTCTGGCCATGCGCGAGTTGATCGACACCAAGCTGGCGGACAGCGTGCTGGTTTGAACCGAAGGATTGGCATCTTTGGGTGTCACAGATAAAATCAGGAAGGCGAGCGATGTTCGATCTTACAGGCAAAGTGGCGATTATAACCGGTGGGGCCAGCGGCATCGGCGCTGCTGCGGCCCGCATGTTTCATGACCTGGGTGCCAGTGTCATGATCGGTGACATCCAGGTCGATGCGGCTCGGGATCTGGCGAGCGAATTGGGCGAGAAAGTGTTGGTCTCTCGCCTCGATGTGACCCAGGCTGCGGATTGGGAACGGGTGATCGCGGAGACCGAAGCGGCTTTTGGTCCCGTAAACGTCCTGGTCAACAACGCCGGGCATCCGGGGCACTGGAAGCCGATCGCGGACCTGAGCCTTGAGGAATATCGCATGGTATGCGCGATTAATCAGGAAGGCCCGTTCCTGGGCATGAAACTGGTCCTGTCCTCGATGATCAGGGCAGGAGGCGGTTCCATCGTCAATAACTCGTCCGGATATGGCTTGGTAGGGGCCGCGAACAATATGGATTATTGCGCGTCAAAATTCGCGGTGACGGGGATGACGAAGGCTGCCGCGATCGAATATGCCCCACTGAATATCCGGGTCAATTCGGTCCACGCAGGCGTCGTACTGACGCCCATGGTCAAGAGCACCATGGAGAAACTGGGTTCCGACGCGGATATTTTCATTTCCCGCATGCCACTCAATCGCGGGGCCGACCCTTCCGAAATTGCCAGCGTTTTCGCATTCTTGGCATCGGACGCATCGAGTTTCGTCACCGGTGCTGCGCTTCCCGCCGACGGTGGATTGACCGCTCAATAGGCGGCGCGCTCGTTGAACCAGCCATAAAAGGAGAGGATCGTGTCTCTAACGCAAGAGCAATTGCAGGTGCTTTATGACAAGCAATGCCTGCACGACAACCTCGTTACTTATTGCCGGGGGGCCGACCGACACGACGTCGCTCTGATGAAGTCGACCTATTGGCCCGATTCCCATGACGATCATGGGGGCTTTATCGGCAACGGCCAAGATTGGGCAGATGTAGCCTATGGGTGGCAGGATAAGATCTACAGCTGCAATCACCATCTGAGCAATGTCCTGTCCGAAATCGACGGCAATTTAGCAAAGCGCGAGAGCATGTTCATCTGCGTCGTCCAGTTCAAGGAGCCGCAAGTGACGATGTTTCAGGCTGGCCGTTATCGCGATCTGTGCGAAAAACGCGATGGTGAATGGAAGATCTTGCGACGTACCTGCATTTGGGACTGGTGCGATGTCCGAACGATCGCACCCGATTGGGATATCGTTAATGTTCCTGCTCTTTCAAACTGGGGCGCTTTCCATCCGCATGATCCGATCTATCAGGATTGGTCTGCCGATGCCCCTACACAACGCAGCCGATGAAGCTGGTGAGCGCCGCTTGAATGCGCCAGTAAATATGATTTACGCGTCCAGGTCATTGACGAAGTTTCTTATATAGGGTGCCAGGTCATTACCGGCGAACGTGCAGTAATAACTGCCATAACCCTCTCGTTCAACAACCTTGGCGTGGGGAAGGGCCTGTTTCGCCCGCTCATGCCAAAAGAAGACGATGTCACGCTTGCCGCACACCAAGAGGATCGGGCAAGAGACTTTTTCGAGCAATTTTGGCATGTCATGCTTGAATACCGCCCGATATCCCCAATGCCATTCTGTGCCTGCGGTCAGCGTATCGATCAACTCGCTGTGATAGATTTCAGGTGGCACGGGAAAAAAGGGGGCATCTGGCTCTACCGGGGCAGAACTGTCGCAATCCTTTACCACGCGGGTCCATGCAGTGATTGCCTGCGATCCCCTTATGTCTGGTGGATTGTCGTAGATGTAGGCGCTGTTGCGGGCACTTTCCTCCATGGTCGGATAGGTCACGCCAGCCAGCATGATGGAAGCTACTCTGTCGGGATGGTTCGCGGCCAGCTGTGCCGACACATTCGTGCCGCCATGATGCCCGAAGCAATGGAATTTTTTAATACCCAAAGCGTTGATGGCCTCTATCAGCACGTCGGCGATGTAGGGATAGGAAGGCTCCGCCGTTGGCATGAAGCTTTGCCCGTAATGGGGCAGGTCAAAAGCATATAACGGGCAGAAGCCGTCCAGTGCAGCCATCAGATTTTCAAACGAGGATGATGAACTGGCGGTCATGTGAAAAAACAGGATCGGCAGTCCTGATCCACCTTCGCAGAATCGATAGTGAATTTGCCCGTCGGTTGTGTCGACATAGGCTTTCCTGATCGGCATGGCGCTTCCTCTGGAAAATGTGCGAAGGGGAAAGGCTTACCTTTCCCCATTCTTCCCCCATTAAGTCACTTTACCCAGCAGGCTGTCTACCGCGACCTTGGCGTCGCCATAGAACATCCGCGTATTATCCTTGTAGAAAAGCGGATTTTCTATGCCGGAATAGCCGGTCCCCTGGCCACGTTTCGACACGAAGACCTGCTTGGCCTTCCAGACCTCCAGCACAGGCATGCCCGCGATTGGCGAGTTCGGGTCGTCCTGCGCCGCCGGGTTGACGATATCGTTCGACCCGATGACGATCACGACGTCCGTCGACGGGAAGTCGTCGTTGATCTCGTCCATTTCCAGCACGATGTCATAGGGCACTTTGGCTTCGGCCAGCAGGACGTTCATGTGGCCGGGCAGGCGCCCCGCAACGGGATGGATGGCGAAACGCACCATCTTGCCCGCCGCCCGCAGCTTGCGCGTGAGTTCGCTCACGCTCTGCTGCGCCTGCGCCACAGCCATGCCATATCCCGGCACGATGACGACGCTGTCCGCTTCGTTGAGGGCCGACGCAACGCCATCGGCATCGATCGCGATCTGTTCTCCCTCGATTTCGGCCGCTGGTCCCGTCGTGTTGCCGAAGCCGCCGAGGATCACCGACACGAACGAGCGGTTCATCGCCTTGCACATGATGTAGCTCAGGATCGCACCGGAAGAACCGACCAGCGCGCCGGTCACGATGAGCAGGTCGTTGCCAAGGGTGAAGCCGATCGCGGCTGCCGCCCAGCCCGAATAGCTGTTCAGCATCGAAACGACCACGGGCATGTCGGCACCGCCGATGCCCATGACCAGATGGAAGCCGATGAACAGCGCGAACGCCGCCATGGCACCCAGTAGGATGAGTTCGCGGCCTTCCGCACCGATGTTGCCTACATACATCACCAGCAGGACCAGCGATGCCAGCAGGGCAGTGGCATTGAGGACATGGCCGCCCGGCAGCTTCTTCGCCTTGCCGTCCAGCTTGCCCGCGAGCTTGCCGAACGCGACGATCGATCCGGTGAAAGTCACCGCACCGATGAAGATGCCCAGAAACGCCTCGACTTTCAGGATATTGATTTCGACCGGGCTTTTGTGCGCCAGAACGGCGGCAAAGCCGGTCAGTGCTTCCCGCGCCAGGGGGGCGAGCGCGCTGACCGTTTCCAGTTCAAAATGCGCGTTGAAACCGATGAACACGGCCGCTAGCCCGACGAAGGAATGGAGCGCGGCGACAAGCTGCGGCATTTCCGTCATCTGGACCCGGACGGCCACGATCCAGCCGATGACGGCGGCAACCGCGAAGGTGCCGATCACGATCGGCAGATTGGCTGCGCCCGGACCAAAGAGCGTCGCCACCACGGCCAGCGCCATGCCGGCAATGCCGTACCACACGGCGCGCTTGGCGCTTTCCTGATTGGACAGGCCGCCAAGCGACAGAATGAAAAGGACCGCAGCGGCAATATAGGCTGCGGACACCACACCGGTATCAAACATGGAAAAGGCCCCCTTACGACCGCTGGAACATGGCCAGCATCCGGCGCGTGACCAGGAAGCCGCCAACGATGTTGATCGAAGCGATCAGTATGGAAACGGACGCCAGCGCAAGCACCAGAGTGTTGGATGATCCGACCTGGAGCATCGCCCCCACCACGATAATGCCCGAAATGGCGTTCGTTACCGCCATCAACGGGGTGTGCAGTGCGTGGCTGACATTCCAGATCACTTGGAAGCCGATGAAGCAGGCCAACACGAACACGATGAAATGGGCCATGAAGCTGGCAGGGGCAACCGCGCCGACCGCCATGAGCAATAGTGCGGCCACGACCAGCAGCGTGACCTGCGAACGGGTCTGGGCCTTGAATGCCGCAACTTCTTTCGTACGCTTCTGTTCGGGAGTCAGCTCTTCTGCTTTGGGCTTGGGCTTCTGCGCCGCGATCGCCTTGATCTTGGGCGGCGGTGGCGGGAAGCTGACCTCTCCCTGGTGGGCGATGGTCGCGCCCCGGATCACGTCGTCGTCCATATTGTGGACGATCACGCCATCCTTGGCCGGGGTCAGATCGAAGATCATGTGGCGGATATTGCTGGCATAGAGCGAGCTGGACTGCGCGGCCATGCGGCTGGGGAAATCGGTATAACCGATGATGGTGACGCCGTTGGGCGACACGATCTTCTGATCGGGAACCGTCAATTCGCAATTGCCGCCGCGTTCCGCCGCCAGATCGACGATGACCGAGCCGGGGCGCATCGTCTCGACCATGTCCTTCGTCCAGAGGACCGGGGCATCGCGGCCCGGAATGAGCGCGGTGGAAATGACGATGTCGACGTTCGGCGCCAGTTCGCGGAACTTCTTGAGCTGCGCGTCGCGAAATTCAGGGCTGGACGGGGCGGCATAGCCGCCGGTCGCCGCGCCATCCTGCTGCTCCTCCGAAAAGTCCAGATAGACGAATTGCGCGCCCATCGATTCGATCTGTTCGGCGACTTCGGGCCGAACGTCGAAGGCCAGCGTGATCGCGCCAAGCGATGTAGCCGCGCCAATCGCAGCCAGGCCGGCGACGCCAGCCCCGATCACCAGCACCCTGGCCGGCGGCACCTTGCCCGCCGCGGTCACCTGTCCGGTGAAGAAGCGCCCGAAATTCGCCCCCGCCTCGATCACCGCGCGATAGCCCGCGATGTTCGCCATCGAGGACAGCGCGTCCATCTTTTGCGCACGCGAGATACGGGGCACCATGTCCATGGCCAGGACATTGGCGCCAGTCGCGCTGATCGCCGCCAACTCTTCGCTGCGCTGACCGGGATAGAAGAAGGAAATCAAGGTTTTGCCGGGTTGGAGGCGGGCTGCCTCCTCCGCTTCGGGCGGGCGCACCTTTACGATCACGTCGGATGCCGCCCATAATTGGTCGGCGGTTGCAACGACCTCTACGCCAGCGGCGCGATAGGCATCATCGTCGAACCCGGCCGCTTTGCCCGCGCCGCTCTCGATAAGGCATTCATGGCCGAGCTTCTGCAATTGCAGTGCGCTGTCGGGTGTCAGCGCAACCCGCGCCTCGCCCTGTGCCACTTCTCCTGGAGCACCGATTTTCAAACCGTTTTCCTCCCCTTTTCACACGCAACCGTTATGGCGTACCCATTATATTGGTCGGCCTGGTGCGGTTGATCCATTATGAAATTTTTCCGCCTTCAGGCTGAAACGTTTTTTCCGCCGGGATCAATATTTGATCGTTTGGCATGCCGTTCGTTCAATCGACGTCCATATGCATGGCCGCGCGTTATCCTTGTGCGCGTTCAATGCCGTTATTGCGGTGCCATTGCCTTCGCATTGGCAAAATGCTTATGAATGCTGTTAACGATAGCGATGTAAACGGTGTGCAGCATTTCCGCATTCTGTTCGCCGGTCTCTGCCGGGACGCAATCGAAATTCGACGAAATCGTCATCATGCAGCCGCCATCGTCCAGTGCGTCGAAACTCCAGCTGGCGATATAGTTACGAATGCCCGGCACAAAACCGTCCGACGCGTCATAATAGAGGCGGTGCGCAACCTTATCTTCGACCAGCAGCACTTCGCGATTATGTTCCGGCGCGCCGCTCTGAACGGCACCTTCGCCCCGCGCCATCACGCGCGTACGAGGGACAACGCCCGGCTCGCCTTCGAGCCAGCTGTCCACCAGCTTCAGTCCGTCCGAATTGCTGCCATCATCGAACCAGGCAAGGCTGCCCCAGTCGGTCACTAGCGCCCAGATATCCTCGATATCCGCGTCAATCCTTCCCTGGTGAAACCCGGTAACTCTATGCACCTTTGTCACAAGCATCTCTCCAATTTGCGGGCTGACGATCATGGCCTGTTTGCCATTGCGTCTGGAGCCATAACATCTGTATTACAATCAGGGCCGTGCGTTAGCGTGCAGCCACGAGGCCATTTTGTGCGCTACCGGCGAGTTGTGCGGCGCACGCTCTGGTCGGCGTGGCCCACTCTCAGACTGAGCCAAAAACAGGCTCTCCGCGCCGCGAAAATGCCGTCATGACCTAGTTCCCAACACACCTCCCTATTAAACCAAGGCAATAGTATAAATATCCTATTTGAGTCAACAGGCGGTGGCAGCGTGGATGAATATATCCGCGGTGCCATTCACGGCATCGCGCTTGACACCATGACCGGTGCCGATAGTATATGCACCCTAATCGGAAACGAGAAAGATGCAGCGCCGTCAGTCAACCGTCCTGCTGCTATTGCCCCAAGGTTGTTCGCCATTGCGTCCGGCACGAGGCTGCGGCGCGGTAGCAGTCGCCAAAATGGTTGCCGGGCGGTGAGGATCGGCCTGTCCCTTCCCAATAACTGGGGCATCGCCGATGTGAGCGAACTGGTCAGCGTCGGCATCCTTGCCGACCAGTGCGGATTCCACTCGGTCTGGACGTCCGAACATCTCGTCAATGTCAGCTATGTGCGGGATCGTATCGGCGACGCGCCCTATTATAGTCCCTTGTCCATCCTGTCGGCCCTAGCCGTTATGACGAAGCGGGTCCAGCTTGGCACATCGGTGCTGGTCCTGCCGTTTCACAGCCCCTTCTTCATCGCCAAATATTTCGCCACCCTGGATCATCTATCGAAGGGCCGCGCCATTTTGGGCGCGGGCATCGGCAATGTGCCCGAAGAATTCGAGGCGGTGGGTATTCCATGGAAAGAGCGTGGCGCGCGGACCGACGAGCCTATCGACATCATCCAGGCGCTTTGGTCCGAAGGACCAACCGATCACCAAGGAACGGCGTGGTCATTTTCCGACATTCATAGCTCGCCCAAGCCCTACGGGGCTACGATTCCCATCTGGGTAGGCGGGATCAGTCCCGCCGCCTTGCGACGGACAGCTCGTATCGGACGAGGGTGGCAGGCGGTCGCGGTAGCGCCCGACGAATTCCAGTCGATATATCAGCAAATCGCCGCTTACGCGATTGCGATAGGGCGCGATCCGAGCGAGATAGCGGCGAGCATGCGCCTCAACGTCGCATTCGACGGAGAAGGCGGCACCGAAGGCGAACGCAAGGCGGCGATCGAGGTGGATCGCGCCGACGACGTGCGGACCGCTGTTGAAGCGTACCGATCCGCAGGCGCGACTGACATGATCTTTGCGCTCAATTGTCGGCGCCCGGAGGCCGTAAAGGCCGCAATCGGGAAAATTGCCCACGCGATCTGGCCTTGGCTTTATGATGGAGCAACCCCATGACGATTTCGATAGATGCAGTGATCGATGCGCCTCTGCCTGACACATGGGCCATGATCTCGGACTTTGCCAATCTCAAACGCTGGCATCCGCTGGTTCAGCGCTGTGAGACGCAAGGCGAAGGAGAGGGCGCAATTCGTACCGTGTACTTCGCCGATTCCTGGGCCGCAGAACGGCTCGACCGGTTGGATCACGACCGGCATGTCCTGCATTACGCGATCATCGACAGTGACAAGCCGTCCTCCATCGGCCTGAAGGGCGCGATTGCCCTTTTAGCGGATGGCGAAGGCCGGACGGCGTTGAACTGGACATCCGGCGTCGATCCGGCACGAGAAGATGCGGCGGCGTTCGATGCCTATCTGGAACAATATTATCCCTCTCGGATCGACCATCTTCGCGACGCCTTGACGTCGTCGCAAATCTGAAAATCGCCCACCTAGCGCTATCTGCGCTAACCCAATCTGCATCGAGGACATGATGATGAGTATAGAGGATCGCCTCAATCTACAGGAACTAAACTATAAATATGCCTATTATGTCGACAATTTCGAGCCGGATAATTGGGCGGCGATCTTTGCCCCGGACGGGATACTGGACGAAAGCGCATTTTTCGACGATGCGATTTTCACCGGGCGCGAAGCGATACGCGCCTATGGTGCCAAGATCTGCGACACGGTCGACCATATTGTTCATCTGATAAACAATCACATCATCTCGGACCTGACAGCGACGACCGCGCGCGGCACATCCGTCAGTCTGGTCGAAACGATGCGCAAGAACGGCGAGCGTATCCGATTTCATGTCAGATATGACGATGACTATGTCAAAATCGGCGACGATTGGCTGATCAAGCGCAAAATCCTCGGCAAGTCATTCCCATTCGAGAATGTTGTCGCCGGATAGTCCGCCGGGCATCCGATACCAAGTTGTAATGATCGTGATCCATAAGACTCCTCCCCCTTGAGGGGGAGGTTGGGTGGGGGTGTGTTACCGCCAGCGTGGACGCTCGCCTTCACCTCGCTCCCCTCCCCCGACCCCTCCCCGCTGGGGAGGCTAGATGAGTCACAATCATCGCACGTTGGTATGTACCCAAATTGGGCGATTATGCACTTTGCAACACCAAGGCCGCGCACTCCGACCGGCATTGCCGGGTGTTTTGAACCTAGGACTTCCCGCGCTTATTCGGCGGGTAGGAGCTTAGCCGCTTAGCTGGCTTTTCTTCATCGTCCTGTGGAGCAGAGACGCCAAGCGCCTTACTCATGATCGCGTCGAAGTCGGCTTCTTTCATCTTCATGTCGTTGGCCGGTTCTGCCCTTGTCTTAGGCATGCGGTACACGTCCTTCCGGTGGTCAATATCGAGGATCAACACCTCATCGGGATTGGACCGCACGACGTAGAGGATGCGGTAGTCGCCCGAGCGCTCACGATACACGGGATCGCCATCATCCGTCACTACGTCATGCAGCTTCTTAGAACCTTGCGGGTGCGGATTAGCATGCAGCGCTTTGGCCTTCTTGATGACCTGCTTCCGCAGCTTCGGCGGCAGCGTGTCCAAGAAGTCCAGCGCGGCGGAGGTAAAGGCGAAGCCTACGTATGGCACTCGCCTATTCCTCCATCATAGCCGCAAGCCGCGCCTCCAGTTCCGAACCCGAAACTGCCCTCGCCTTTCCATTCCCCAAGTCCGCAAGCCGCATTCGGGCCGTTTGACTATCGAGCGCGTCTTCGGCGTCCTGGATCATGCGGTCTTCGACGCTTGCCGCCCTTGCGAGATATTCCTCGACGCGCGCCAGAAGCTCGTTGGTATGCGGCAAGGGGAAGTCTGCAATTCGATCCGGTGTGGCCTTGCGCCCATAGCTAAAGCGCCACCGCTCGTTTCGGATCGCCGCCGCAGCGACGTACATCATCGCATGGGACACGCCATCTTTGGGCAGCAACAGCATGCAATCATCGGAAACGCCGCACGGCCATTCCTGCACATGGGCATAAGCAATCGAGCCGTTGCCGGGCACGGTTACGAAGGGCGGCTTGAGAATGAACTCGAAGTCGAAAAGCCCATAACAGCCGTTGTCGAACTTGGACGAGGATATGACCAGCGACCGGCCGGGCAGAAGCCCGTCTTTGCTGTGTAGCTCCTTCTGCCCGTAGTAGATGTCGAAATAATCGGCGACGGAGCCCGGCTTGATCGCCTCGAATTGCCATGCCTTCTTGCGCATAGCGCGCACGTCGAGCGGGTTGTCGGTGTTGAGTCGGACAAGATCGGCCGAGTGAAAAGCTACGAACGAGGTGCGAGCGCGGATGACTTCCTGTGTCGCATCGTCGCTCGCCTCACCGGACATTTCTCGGGCCGGGATATACGCGCCGGGGCCGAAGCTTGCGTCGTCGTCCAGCTCTGCCCAACCGGAAATGCCCGGCTCGCTTTTACCCGCCTGGAAATGGTCGAGCATCTTGGGAAGTTCCGAGCCTTCGCAAGCCACGCGCACACCTTTGCGGATGCGATAACCGTCGTTCTCGATACGCGCAAAAAAGGCCCGCTTGCCCTTCGGATGCGGGATGCCTTTGCGGAGGTACACGATCACCGTGTATGGCTGGGCATAGGGCTGAAACAGCTCGTCGGGCAGCTTGATCGCTGCTTCGAGCGTGTTGTTTTTCAGGATAGATTTGCGCCAACCGGACTTGTTGCTTTTCACCAGCAGCGACAATGGAATGATCGCAGCCAGCCGCGCGCCCTGCGACAGCCCGGTCAACGCGCGCTCGACGAAATCCTCGGTCGGCGTATCGGTTTGCTTGTGCGGGTACGGCGGGTTCATTAGCACAACGCTGGCCGTGCCGACCGGAAATTCTGAAGCTGTGAAAGCGTCGCCGCGATGCACGCTCGAAGAGCCGTCGCCGCGCAAGATCATATTAGCGACGCAAAGCGCTGCCGTGATCGGCTCGTCATCAAAGCCGATCAGACGCGAGCTTACGAGTTTGACCATTTCTGAGCGGGAAATGTGATGCTCGCGAGCCACCCGCTCCATTGCGGCGATCAGGAATCCGCCCGTGCCACACGTCGGATCTAGAACCACGTCGTCTATCGAAACGCTCAGCAGGTCGGCGCAGAAATTAGCGATGTGACGGGGCGTGAAATACTGGCCGATGGTGTTGCCGCCAGCGTAGCGGAAGAAGGTCTCGTAAAGCTGGCCTAGATAGTCGTGCTCCGCCGTGAGGACGGACACATTCAGGCGCTCTAGGATGCTAATGATCCGTCGCGCTTTGACCGCCAGCTTATCGTTCGCCTCGTCAACATGCAGGCTCTTGGCGAGCACTGCTTTGCCAGCGTTCCAGAAAGCTTGCTCACAGGCCCGATTGATGTCGGCCAAGATATTCGGTGGGTCTTTGCGCAGAGCGCCCTTCGACTGCCACAGAGCCAGCATGCAGGCGCCGACAACCGAAGGGCGCGAGCGATCGTTGACGTTCGATTCCCGGAGCAGCCGGTTAATCTCGTCAGCGAACGTCGCGAGGACTTCCGGGCTAGGAACAGACGGACGAAGTTCCGAGGTCGTTGACGGCGCACGCAGGCGCTCGGCATCAACCCGGTTGGGTATCCAACCAATGGGATTGCCCTCATAGGTGATCGACCGCCACGCGGAGCCATCCCACTTGAAGACTCTAACGGCGAAATCGTCTTCACTGGTCCCAGCGATCGCCACGGCAAGCGGGGAATAGCCCGCGTCAACGCAAGCCTTACCGTATATCTCTGTTGCCTCGCGAACGGCCTTGTCGAGATCGGAAACCGAAGCTTTCGCCTCGATCACAAGAACGGGCTGCATCGACTGGCGATCCACGACAACGGCCTCGGGCAGACCATGGCCGATCATGGTGACCTTGCTGCGGCCAAGGAACACGTCTCTCAAATGGCCGTGATCTTTGTACTCGTGCTGACGCAGCATCTCGCCATTCGGCGGACGCCGACAGTCCCAGCCTTGGGCTTGAAGTAACTCCGTCAGCAGCAGTTCGGAGCGGACCTCGGAAACGCGAGGACGTGCCATTATGCGCTGGCCTTGGGGCGATACATCAGGCGCTTCCCCTCAATGCGCCGGATGCCTTCGGCGGTGCGCTCACCGTCCGAGGACTTCCGTGTGTTGTACTTAAAATCGAGTTCGGCCGTGTAGAGATGCAGATGCTGGCGGCTCACGTGATGGTGCGTACCGTCAAGGCTGCGCTTGCTGTTGCCAAAGAAGCCCTCAACCGTGTTAGTCGTGACGGTGCGGCCCGAGCGGTAATCGTAATAGCCGTACTCTTCGGCGGAGTGGTTCACGCGCGAGTGCGAGGCAAAGCGCTTGCCCGACTTGTTGTAGAGCGAGGACTCGTCGGTGTTGAGGTGCGCTTCTTCGGTAACGTGTCGGCGTAGGAGCGTGTCGATCGCCTTGCCGGTCACGCGCTCTGCAACGACCGTCGACCGAACGTCGCCGCCGCGCTCAACGAGCGAAACGACCGCAATCTTGTTGCCAGTGTAACCGCGACCTTTGCCCTTAGCCTTGCCGCCGATGTAGGTTTCGTCAGCTTCGACTTCGCCGCCAAGCAGACCCGCCGGGCTCGCATCTTTGAGCGCATACCGGATGCGAGCACACAAGAAATGCGCAGTCCGATAAGAGCCGATCTCAAGCTGGCGTTGAAGCTGTAGCGCGGAAATTTGCGTTTTGCTGGCGCACATCATGTAGAAAGCGATCAGCCACTTGTGCAGCGGAATGTGCGTGGACTCCATAACGGTGCCCACGGTCACGCTGAAACGGTCGTCGCAGGTGCCGCACTTGTAAAGGCCTTCGCGGATACGAGCCTTCTTGTTGGGCGTCAGCGCGTAGTTTTTTTCAGCGCTGCCACAGTGGGGGCAAACCGGACCATTGGGCCAGCGCATCTTCTCGAAATAGGCACGCGCCGCTTCCTCGGTCGAGAAGCGCCGCATGATTTCCATAAGGGTAAGATCGCCGGACATGCATTTTTACTACACCCGCCGAGTGGTGTCGTCAAGTGCATAATCGCCCCAAATTGCCTGGATCGAAGCGAATATCGCTGTTGCCCGGCCTGCGCCGGGGAACAGCGACAAAGGGTCCGCCTGGTATCAGTTGAACTTATAGGAGAAGCTTACGCCGTAGGTTGCGGGCATGCCGGTAAAGCGCGTGACCGTGTCGGCGAATTTCACGACGTTGGTCCAGTAATATTTATCGGTGATATTGTTGCCAAAGGCCCACAGCCGCCACCGGCCTTCGCTATCTTCAACGCCCAATTGCGCATTGACCGGCGTGTAAGCGTCGATATCGTAGAGTGACGATGCGGCGAGTTGCGCGGACGCCTTGCTGCGATAGGCGAGGCCCGCACCCCCGAAGAGGGTCAAGCTGGGCGTGATCGGTGTGGAATAGCTGGCATCGACGTTTACGCTCCATTTTGGCGAGAAATTGAGCGGCAACCCTTGCATGTTTACCAGCGGCCCTTCGATGCTGTAGCCGATGTAATCCTTGATCTTCGTGTCGATATAAACCGCTGAACCGGACAGGGTCAGCCCTTTGACCGGACGCAGGGCAGCCGACAATTCCGCTCCGTCGATCCTTGATTTGGGGATATTGACCTGCGTTGCCACCAGCCCGAACGGAAAGCCGGTGTTACTGCGTCCACGCTGCTGCTTGTCCGCATAGTCGTAACGGAAAATTGCGCCCTCTAAGGATAGTCCGTCGATCGCGTTGGATTTGAACCCCAGTTCATAGGCCAGCAAGTCTTCCTGCACGACCGGGGTGAACGACGCATTGTTGCCGGCGCTCAGGGACGGGTAATTGCCCGCCTTGAACCCGCGGCTGACGCGCGCGTAGATCAGCGAGCGGTCGAACGGCTTGAGGTTTACGTTGATGTTCCAGGGGGTGTTCGATTGTTCAAGACGATCGAGCTTGAACCCCGGGATGAAATCGGCATTGGACGTTATACATCCACCCGGCATGATGCGCTGAGAGGCCGACAGGGGCGGCAGCCCGTTACTGGAGCGCAGAAAGTTGGTAAAACCGTTATAGGCGGCTGCTGCGTTGCCATTGCCGCTGTCAGCACTGCATCCCTTGAACTTCCGTTCTTCGTTGTTGATGCGCAATCCGCCGGAAATCGTGAGAAAGTCGGTCAGTTCAGCTTCGATATTGGCGAACACACCATAGCCGCGAATGCGCTGATTATTGAGATTGCGCGTTGAATTCAAATCCACGCCAAAGAAATTCGACACGACAGAGAAGTCGTCGAAATAGCCGAGCTGGATATCGTTGACATTGTCGCGCTGGTAATTCGCGCCTATGACGAAGTTGATGATCGAGAAACTGACTGAAAGGCGCAGTTCTTGGGTGAAGCTGGTTGCATCGGACGCGAGATCGTAGCGCCCGTTGATGATATCCCTGCCCAGCGCGGGCGAATATCCGATGCCGTCGGCTTCATGCACGGATCGATTGCGGAACTTGGAATAGGCCGTCAGCGATGTCAGCGTCACATCATCCGAGACATCATATTCCAGACGGAGGGAGCCTTGATAGAACCAGGCATTCTGGTCGAAATCGGTGTCCCTGTCCCAATCCGCCGACCGGGCGTTGCCGGTTGCGGCCGGCGCGGACTGAACGAAGGAAAAGGGCGGCACTGCGGGGTTGGTGGGAACGATCTTGACGAGTTGCGGCGCCTGCGTGTCGGACTTGTCCTGCCAGCCGTTTACATTGAGCAGCGCGCGAAAATCACTGCCCGGTCTCCATTCGAGCATGGCGCGCCCTGCGAACTTGCGCACTTTGCCCAAGCTATCGTCTCTCGTAATACTCTTTTGCCATCCATCGCCGCGCTCGCCGCGCGCTGCGATCCGTCCCCTGAGCGTATCGGACAAGGGGCCGCTGACGAAGCCTTCCAGCGACGCGGCATTGAACCGGCCATAGCTGCCCCTGATCCCGGCCTGGAAATTATCGGTCGGCTTGGCCGCAATATAGTTGATGGCACCGCCGGTGGCATTCTGGCCATAGAGCGTGCCTTGCGGTCCTTTTACGACTTCGACTCGTTCCAGATCGAACGTCGCCCCGCGCGTGAATATGGGCAGGGTGAGGGGCACTTCATCAACATAGACGGTGACGCTGGAACCGGCGCCGACGGTGGGCTCGTTGACGCCCACGCCCCGCAGGCTGTAGATCGGCGTTGCATAGCCGCTATTGCCGATGGACAGGCCAGGGACCAGAGCAGCAAGATCGCCGACGCTCGAGATCTGCCGGGTTTCAAGCTGGGAACTGTCGAGCACGCTGATGGCGATGCCGACATCCGTCAATGTCTGCGATCTGCGGTTGGCGGTAACGACGATATCGGCGCTCTCACCAGTCGAGGCCTGTTGTGTGTTCCCGTCTGCCGGAGCGGTTGGGCCAACAACGGTGGGCTGGGCCGCGGCGCCGCAGGCCAAGAGTGCGCTACCGCAGGCTGAAACGAGCCACATGCCCCGAAGAATCTTTGACATTTATCCTATCCTCCTCCCAGATGATGCTGTTTGCATTCTTTATCATTTTTTCCTTCTAGACTTTAGGATCGAAAGACTAGAGATTGTTTGTGGGATAGCTTTGTTGCCGGGGGCGGTCAACAGCTCTTGACGTGGCTTTCCACGCAAAATTCCGTTTACATTACGCTACGGCACAGCCTTGTCGACGATTGCCAAGACCGATCTCGAACGTTGTAAAGAGGATGAAAGATGAACGATTTCGCTGGCCCCCCTGCACAGCCAAGTCGCTCGCTTGGGCTTGCGTACCAGATGCTGGGCGTACTCGTCATCGCTTACATCGTCGCCTTTCTCGATCGTCAGATCATCGCGCTGCTTGTCGCGCCCATCAAGGCATCGCTTCAGATCGATGATTTCCGCATCGGGCTGCTACAGGGGCCTGCCTTTTCGCTCGCATTTTGCGCAGCCACGCTGCCGGCCGGGATCATCGTCAGTCGCTACAATCGCCGCAACGTGCTGATTGGCGGCATATTGTTCTGGAGTTTCGGCACCATATTATGCGGCTTGGCGCAGAGTTTTCCGATGCTGTTTTCCGCCCGGATAGTGGTTGGACTGGGAGAGGCAATCCTGTCGCCGGCGGCTTATCTGATGATTACCGACGCTTTCCCGAAAGAAAGGGTCGTGCGCGCTCTTTCCATCTTCACGATGGCGGCAACGCTGGGGGTGGGGGCCGCCTTCGTTGCTGGCGGCGCGGTCATCAATCTCGTCAACAGCCTGCCGCTCATTCCGGGATATCAACGATGGCAGGTGGCATTCTGGATCATCAGCGTTCCCGGCTTCCTGGTGGCCCTGCTGTTGCTGGGGATAAAGGAGCCGCAGCGCACTGCGGCGATCGCCGACACCCCGGCTCGTCTGTCGGATGGCTTCAAGCTTCTGCGCGCGCGAGCGGGGGGCTTTGCTCCTGTGTTTCTATGTTCGGGCCTGTTGGGCATCGTCTATTATGCAGGGTTCGTCTGGTACGCGACCCATCTTATCCGTGTGTTCGGTTTTTCACCCAGCAAGGCGGGGTTTGTTCTTGGCGTCCTGTATCTATGTTGCAGCAGCCTGGGCACCTTGTTCGGGGTGGCGCTGGCCGAAAGGCTGCAACGTCGCGGAATGGCCGATGCCCCGCTCGTCGCCGTGGCCTTTTTCTCCTTCGTCGCGTTTGCCACCAGCGGCTATAGCGCGGTTGACAGCCTCCCCCTTTCCCTGGCCATGCTTGTGCTCCAGTCGCTCGCCCTCGGCTCTTTTTTCGGCAATCTCGTGGCGGCGCTGCAACTGATCACCCCGCCATTGCTGCGCGGCATCAATTCTGCGATCTTCATACTCTGGAACAATATCGTCTCTCTGTCCGCAGGCACGTCGATCATCGGTGCCTTGTCGGCCACTGTCTTTGCCGACAGCATCATGGGGCTGGGCTACAGCATTTCCCTGACATGCCTGATCTGTTCGGCCGCATCCATTGCGGCAGCTCTTATGGGGCGGCGCAGATATCGAGATGCGGCGTCCCAGACCGCCTGAAACGGTCAGCCGGACACGCGTGGATCAAGACCGTATTGGCTCGGCGCGCCAAGATGATCCCGCAAGGTCCTTCCCTGATAGTCCAGGTGGAACAGTTCGCGTTCCTGCAGGATCGGGACCACGCCATCCACGAACGCATCGATGCCATCCTCGTAGACGTCCGGGGATAGCCAGAAGCCATCGGCCGCCTCTGCTTCGAACCAGGCCTGCATATGGTCGGCGGCGTCCTCAGGCGGACCAGCGATCACCGGATGATAGTCGATCACGCCATGCGCCAATATGTCGCGCAGGCTCCAGCCCTCACGCGCGATGCCAAGCGCATGACTAGAGCGAGGATCATAGGGTGATGGGCGGGCCGCGGCGAGTTGGGCCTTCGAAAGCGGTTCGTCGAGATTATGCGCATCGAGCCGCAACGAGAGCATCTGTCCGAGGTATCCGGCCCGATCGGAGAATGTATGGCCGCTCACCGCGATCCGCCGATCCAGCCCCGCCCGCCTGTCGGGCGCGATCGTAGTCATCAGGCCGGGAAAGAATTTGATTTCGTCCGGGTCACGACCTGCGCGTTCGGCGGCGTTGCGGAGTGCAGTGCGTTGGGCGCGCGCATCCTCGATCGTGTAGGTGGCGCCGATGACGCCACTGGCATAACGTCCGGCAACTTCCAGCCCCTGATCTCCGCCCCCTGCCTGGAAAATCACCGGCTGCCCCTGTTCGGACGGCGGGAGCGGAAGCGGTCCACTGGCACCGACGTGCCGCCCTCGCAAATTGATCGGCCTTATCTTTGCTGGGTCAGCGAACCGTCCGGAGGCTGTATCATGGATCCAGGCATCCTGTTCCCAACTGCCCCACAGCGCCTGGACGATCTGGATGGATTCATGGAGCCGCTGATATTTCTCGCCCCGCGGCGGCAGTTGCCGTCCATAATTTGCCGCGATCTGGGGATCGCTTGTCGGCACGGCATTCCATCCCGCCCGGCCATGGCTCATCAGGTCCAGGGCTTTGAACTGGCGGGCGAGATTATAAGGTTCGTTGAAGGTTGTAGACCCTGTTGCGACCATCCCGATCCGCTGGGTTCCGCGCGCCACCGCGGCGAGCGTCATCATCGGATCGATGGTGATCTGCGGCGCTTCGGTCGCTATGTCGCCCTTGAGCGCCGGAAAATCAGGCACGAACAGGAATTGAAACTTGCCGCGCTCTGCGGTCTGCGCAAAGCGGACCTGATTATCGAAACTGGTGTAGCTGGTCGGATCGACCCCAGGCATGCGCCACGCACCGGGCTGCGACCCATAGCCATTCCCGAAATGCATGCCGATTATCATCTGTCTAGTCATCATGGCCCTTCCGCTGCCGTGAGCGCCGATCCTTTTCACAAGAGCCCGTCATTGCTAAAGGGAGACAATCTCCGTTAAACATGAGATACGGAGACAATCTCCGTTATACAAGGGCGCATTGTCATGCCGCACGCTTCCGCTGCTCGTCGAACTCGCAAGGATGCCCGGGAAAACAGGACGCACATTCTGGAAGTCGCACGGGAGGCTTTCAGGAAGGAGGGTGTGGATGTTTCGATGGACGCCATTGCCACCCAGTCGCAGGTCGGTCCAGGAACGCTTTACCGGCATTTTGCGAACAAGAATGCGTTGCTAGCCGCTTTGCTGGACGCGCACCATGAAGACCTGGAGCGCGAGCGCGGCTTGATCGAGGCGGAAGAAATGCGCCCGGATCGGATATTGGAGCGGTGGATCGACGCGCTTGGCGACTGGATGCTGGTCTATGATGGCCTGTCGGAACCGCTGCGCGCGGCCTGGTCGAGCGCCAATTCACCGCTGACCCTCACCTGCCAGAACGTCATCGATACGACCGACAGGATATTGCGTGCCGCGCAAGAGGATGGCGCTGCACGCCACGACTTGACAGGACGGGATATTTTCCTGGGCAGTCTGGCAGTGGCCTGGGCAGGTGGAGCCAGTGCTTCTGATGCGAACACGCGGGATGTCCTTCGCGTCATGCTGAAAAAGGGATGGGCCACGGGCGACGGCCACACAGGCAGGGCCGGTCGGTAGAGCGGCGCAGGGGTTTGGCGTCGGTCAGCGTGATGGAGCGGGCTGACTGGAGCGATGGCACGGATGAAAGAAGCACGATCAACAATGACACAAAAGAAAACCAAGCGAATGATCACGGGACATGCCCAGGCCCCGTCCACGCCAGCAAGGGGAACCGGAACTGCCGAAGCTATCATCGATGCAGCCATCCAGTTATGGGGCGCGCGCGGCGTAGACGGTGCTTCATTGCGGGAAATCAGCATCGCTGCCGGTTCCGCCAACAACTCCTCTATCGGCTATCATTTTGGCGACAGGCGCGGCCTCATCGAGGCTATCTTTCGAGCGCGCATGCCGGGGCTGGAGGAACGGCGCAAACTTTTGCTGGAGGACGCCAGGGTGCGCGGATTGCTGGATGATCCGCTGACGTTGATAGAAATTACATATCAGCCGGTGTTTGACGAGATCGACGCGCAGGGCTGCCACAGCTTTGCGGCCTTCCTGCGTGCCGTGAACCGCTTCTCGGAATGGGACGGCAAGGCATGGACCCAGGAACTTGCCCCCAGCGCCTTTCTTGTCATGCAAATATTGATGCGCAAGGCGAACCATGTACCGCAGCCGCTGTTTGACGCCCGTGTACGACTGATCAACGAAATATGTTACGGGGCCATCACGGACCAGGATAAAAATCAAAGCCGCGCTCCCGATGCCACGCTGGCCAAAAAGATATTCCAGGATGGGCTGAAAGCGTCCGCCCATCTGCTATTTCTGGATGTATGAGCAAACAGGCCGTCTCCGATTTCGTCCCGGCCCTTGCAATCCTCCTATCCCCCAACCGAAGCTCGATTAGGAATCAAATCCTAAATCCTGGATTGCGTATTGACTCGATCATGGTCTCATGCAAATCAGTTATTGGGATATATGTCTTAAAAACCTCATAAGGGTTGGGACACTGAGGAGGATGCAGGGCTGGTAACCCAAATTCCGGATCAGATAGGTCTGCGCCTTGATTGCAAGGACGACCTTGAAAATTCCAATGCTGTCTTGCCTGGGCGACCATATCGGGGACCCAACCGCAAGTCCGGCTATTGGTCACTGTTGGAATTATAGCCGGTCGGATGGATGGGATGGCTTAGATGAGCAAGCGAGAACTGTCGGGCAAGTGCGCGTTGATAACAGGCGGGACGCGCGGCATCGGCCGTGCGGTTGTGGCAGCTTTGGCTGAGGCGGGCGCTGATGTCGCTTTCAGTTACAGATCTTCGCAAGCCGAAGCGGATAGCATCATTGGCGAACTGGAACGGCAGGGCGTGTGGGCC
Organism: Sphingobium sp. 3R8; assembly: GCF_020166615.1. Taxonomy (NCBI): domain Bacteria; kingdom Pseudomonadati; phylum Pseudomonadota; class Alphaproteobacteria; order Sphingomonadales; family Sphingobiaceae; genus Sphingobium; species Sphingobium sp. 3R8. Next base: position 29,890 of record NZ_JAIQXR010000032.1, read on the forward strand.
AGGGCATTCCGGTCGGACCAGTCCGACCCGGCGGCCGCCCGGCAGCTTGTCGATTCCGTCATGGAGGCATTCGGCCGGGTCGATATCCTGGTCAACAATGCCGGCCTGGCGAGCCTGCAACGCCTGGGGGAAAGCCGCGATTATCAGGAAGTTGATCAATTGTGGGCCGTCAACACGTTCGGCGTCATCGCGACCATCCGGGCCGTGGCCCATGTCATGGCCGATGATGGCCGGATCATCACCATTGGTTCTGTCAGCGGAAGCAAGGCAGGCATGGCCACCGCGGCTGATTATTGCGGCTCGAAGGCGGCGGTCGCGGGCTATACGCGTGGCGCGGCCCATGACCTCGCACCGCGCCGGATCACGGTCAACATCATCGAATCCGGCATGATGAATACGGAAATGGCGCACAATATGCCGGAAGCGGATCAGCTACGTATCCGCGCCGGCATACCATTGAAGCGTTTTGGCGATCTCACGGAAATAGGCGGATTGGTCACTTTTCTCGCCAGCCCCGCTGCCGCCTACATCACTGGCGCGACATTGACGATCGACGGTGGCTTTTCCGCATAAGATCGCTGCGCATTTTTCCAACGCCTATAAGGCGCGGCCCGGCATGACAGGGTCGTCCAGATGAACGGAGACGAGAGGATGGCTTACACCCATGTCGACAAGCCGATTCGGCTTGGCAATGTCGAGGTTAAAAACCGGACGTTTCGGCCCGCGCATGGCACCGGGATCGGCTGGGGCGAGATGAACGATGCGCTGGTCGCCTATCATGCAGAGCGGGCGCGCGGCGGTGTTGGCCTTATCATCAGCGAAGTCGGTTCGGTCCATCCCTCCACGCCGTTGAACCTCAACATTTATAATCACGACATCGAAGGCGGGATGCGCAAGCTCGTCGATCATGTCAAGCCGCATGGGACAAAGCTTTTCCAACAGCTTTGGCATGCCGGCCATTATCTTGGGGCTCTCGACGGCTCGCCACCCTGGAGCGCATCCGATATCCCCAATGTGGAGGTAGGCACCGTGCCGGTCCCAATGACCAAAGGCATGATCGACGAGATCGTCGGCGCCTATGCAGAATGCGCGCACCGCATGGAGCAATATGGTCTGGACGGGGTCGATGTCCACTGCGCCCATGGCTATCTGCCTGCCCAATTTTTCTCGCCCAACACCAACAAGCGTGAAGACGAATATGGCGGCAGTTTTGAAAACCGGACCCGATTCATCATGGAGATGATGACGGCCATCCGAAATGCTGTTTCCAGGGATTTCGTGGTCGGCGTCAGGGTCGGCACGGATCTGGCCGTCGGCGGCGTCGGTATCGAGGATAATTTGCGCCTGGCCCAGATGCTCCAGGACCAGGGTCTGATCGACTATGTCAACGTGTCGATGGGCAACTATTGCCGCAACGACAAAATGATCGGCGGGATGAACGAGCCTACCGGCTATGAGATGCCAACGAGCGTTCCCATCACCCATAATGTGACATTGCCGACGCTGGTGACGGGGCGGTTTCGGACGCTGGAGGAAATCGATCAGGTCATTCGCGATGGCGATGCCGACATGGTCGGTCTGGTGCGTGCGACCATCGCCGATCCTGAACTGGTGTCCAAGAGCTTTGCTGGGCAGGGGGATCGCGTACGGCCTTGCATCGGCTGCAACCAGGCGTGCGTGACCAATCAGGTTTTCGGCCTGCCGATCGAATGTGCGGTCAATCCTGGTGCCGGACATGAACTGGAGCGTGGCGACCATCTGCTCAAGGTCGTGGCCGAACCGCGCACTATCGTGGTGATCGGCGGCGGACCTGCGGGGCTGGAGGCGGCGCGTGTCGCAGCCGTTCGTGGCCATAAAGTCATATTGATGGAGGCCAGCCCACAGCTTGGCGGATCGCTGCGCGCCGCCGCCAAAGCGCCGACGCGCCATAACATGGTCGATATTGTGACCTGGCTGGAAGAGGAAGTATATCGGCTGGGCGTCGAGGTGCGATTGAGCAATTACGCCGATGCCGACGATGTCCTGGGCGTGGGCGCAGATGCGGTGATCGTCGCGACCGGTGCGATGGAGCGAATGGATGGAATCCAATCCTCTCATCTGGGCGAACCGATCAGTGGCGTCGGTCGCAGGGGAGTCATCTCCTCGACGGAACTCTTCATGATGACACCTTCAAATCTGGGTCGAAGCGCCGTTGTGATCGATGATGTCGGCCATTATGAGGGGCTTGGATCGGCGGAGTTTCTGATCAACCAGGGGCTGTCGGTCACCTACGTCACGCCGAAGCGTGAAATCGCGCCGCTCGCCCGCCCCACATTGATGGTCGAGCCATATCTGCAACGGATGCAGGGCAAGCCGTTCCGTCACATGATCCGCACGCGCGGCATAGCGATCGAGGACGGCCATGTGATCGTCGGGCCGGCCTATCTCGAAGATGGCAGCCAGGACAGGACGGTGCTGGATGCCGACACCGTCGTTCTCGTATCGAGCAACCGCCAGAACCGCGAAATTTACGATGATCTGAGGGGGCGTGCCGATCATCTGCATATCGTGGGGGATGCCAATTCACCGCGATATGTCCAGACGGCGATCCGCGAAGGTCATCTCGCGGGCGCGGCGGTCTGACGCCGATCTCGATGGACAGAAACGGTGGGGCGGGATCCCCTAAGGCTCTCCAATTGTGAGGAACATGGAATGACCGAGCAAAAGATAATCGCGGTGCTGTGCGCCAGTAGCAGGATGGGTCAGGCCCAGGTGCGAGAGCTTCTTGCAAAGGGCTACACGCCACGCGCAATTTCGCGGACGGCGGACATTTTTTTGCGCGATGAGTTTCAGGGCACGCAGGTCGTCAGCGCCGATTTTTCCGATGTCGATGCCCTGGCCGCAGCTTTTGCTGGGACGGATGCTGTCCTGAGCGCCATCCCTTCGCTGGCGGGTGACAAATCGGGCCAATATGCCCAGAACCTCGTCGAGGCGGCAGGTCGGGCGGGCGTTCGGCGGATTATTCACAATTCGATGATGTGGGCACCTGACGCGCCCTGCGGCGAACCCTTCTATGACGGCGTTCTGTGGCTGGAGAACATCATCGCGGGCGCGAGCCTTGATGTCACCATTTTCCGCCCGGTTCTTTTCATGGACAATTTGCTGACGCGTTTTGCCAAGCCCAATCTTGTCGATCACGGTCTTTATAAATATTGCCAGCGCCCAGGACTGCTCGCGAACTGGATCGCGATGGACGACGTCGCGCAGTTCTTGGTGGCGGCCATTATGAAAGGTGAACTCATCGGTCGGCGCATCGCCATCGGTGGACCCCAGCGCCTGGCGGTCGAGGAGGTTGTCGATATCCTTTCCGACGTTCTCGGCCGCCCGATCACCTACGAATATGAGGACCCCTACGATTGGGGCGAGCGTGTGCACGGCGAAGTCGGGCTATCGAATCTCATGCCGCGCGATGTCTACGCACAGGCGATGGGCAGTTTCTACACGTTCAACAATGAATCGCCGCATCGACCATTTGAGGTCGACATGCATCCGATCCTCAACGAACTGGCTGTCCCGATGGTCACGTTGCGCGAATGGGCAGAAAGCCAGGACTGGACGTCCGACACAGATAGCACAGCGTCGATCGGGTCCGTATCTGGATGAAATTCCACTACGCCGTTTTCAGAGTTGATAAGGATTGAACCAAAATGAAGAAGATGATTGTTTTTCTTAAGAAGAAAAAGGGCATGTCATTTGAAGATTTTCGTGATCATTACGAAAATGTTCATGTTCCATTATGTGGTGAGCGGATAGGCCATCTTATTCAAGATTTTCGGCGCTACTATCCCCAGAACCTTAACAATCTCTACCATGGCAGGCCCGATGCCGACGCGAGCTATGATGACGGCACCTCTTATGATGCCATCGCTGTTTATACGATAAAGAGCGAGGAGGCGCTCGCGGAACTCGTTCGGATTGGTCAGGACGTCGAGTTTCAGCGGCTCATCACCCAGGATGAGGAGCGGTTCTGCGACCGCGCAGCAACGCGCGAGGGCGTGGCTGACGAGTTTACCGGCTTGGGGATCAACGGGTAGCGAAAAGATGCATGCGACAAAGTCGCTCTAGCAATCGCGTCGTTATATAGGATATAGGAACCATCATTCGCGGACGGTCGAACGTCTTAGCCCGTTATCCAGCGAATTATGATCGAGAAATTGCCGTAGATACGGCGACGATTGCAAAAGGGGATGTTATGAAGAAACTGTTTCAAATCTCGTTGCTGTGCGGAGTGTCCGGCTTGCTCGGCATTACCGCTGCACAGCCTGTACTCGCGCAAAGCCAGTCGTCTGTCGCGGTCGAAGAGCCTGCACCATCGTCCGGGGACATTGTCGTCACGGCGCAGCGACGCTCCGAACGTCTTCAGGACGTGCCGCTCGCTATAACGGCGGTCAACTTCGAGACCGCGACGCAGCTTGGGTTGCGTAACATGCGCGATATTCAGTTGGCGATGCCTGGGACCGATTTTGCGACAGCAAGCGGATTCCTGTCATTGTTCATTCGCGGCATCGGCATCCAATATTCGACACCAGGTCTCGAATCTCCGGTCGCGATCTATATGGATGGCGCATATATTCCCCGCGCAGGCGGCGTGAATTCATTGCTCGACCTGGTCGACGCCGGCACGATCGAGGTACTTCGTGGCCCGCAAGGCACATTGTACGGACGAAATGCGACCGGCGGCGTCGTGCGCATCAACAGCGCTGCGCCGACGGACAAGTTTGAAGGGCGAATCCTCGCGGAATATGGCCGTTTCGATCACAAGCAGGTCGATGGCATGTTGAACATACCGGTGACGGACACATTGAGTGTGCGCTTCGCAGGCCGTTACAAAAAAGAAGACGGATATATCACTAACGTCGATGGCACCAAGCTGGCGGCGCAAAATAATTACACATTGCGCGGTCGGTTCAAGTGGGATGCCAGTGATAATGTGACCGTCGCCGGTGGTGTCGAATGGCAGCGCAGCAAAGCGCGCAACTATAATGATGCGCTCGGTCTGGGTGCCCCGACCTGCTATGTGTGCCAGTCCAGTGGTGAAACGCCGCCCGGATTTTATCAGTCGATACAGACCGATACAGGGCCTTACTATAATCGGATGTTCCGCACCGATCTGCGTGTCGATCTGTCGGGTGATCAATTCGACCTGACCAGTACGACAACCTACTTCAACAACATAAGCAAGCAGTTTGCCGACAATGATTTCGTATCATCGGACACCTTTCTGTTCAATGTCCCGCGCAATGGCGGTAAGGCTTTTTCGCAAGAAATTCAGCTGGCATCGAACTTGGATGGACGATTTAATTACCTGTTCGGTGTCAACTATTTTCATGATAAAAGTTTCATCAACATCGAACTTGCCGGTGCTGCTTATGATTTTGCTGTGGCATTTGCTGGGTCCTATCCGCGCAACAACGCCGACGTAAGAACCGAATCCATCTCGGCCTTCGTCGAAGGCACCTACGAGATCACCGATCAGATCAAGTTGACCGCCGGAGGGCGCTATAACTACGACAAGCGCGATCTGTCCGTTAATAACAGCACCGGGTTCCAATTGTTCGGTGCCCCTGCCAATTTCACGGACGGAGCGTCGTTTCGTGCATTTACGCCGCGGTTCGTGCTGGCCTGGGATAACGGGCCGGTTAATCTCTATTATAGCTATACGCGCGGATTCAAGGCTGGCGGATTTTCTACGCCTGCACCGTTCCCCGGCAATTCTATCAATCCGGAAAAGGTGTTCAATCACGAGGTCGGCATCAAGAATTCGGCCCTGGGCGGAAAGCTGCGTAGCAACCTTGCGGTCTTCTACTATAAGAATAAGGGGCTTCAGCAGCAGATCATCGACGCCACGGGTTCGGGCACCAAGACCGAGAATGTCGGCGCGGCCGAAGGCTATGGTGCCGAGTTGGAAGTCAATGGCGATCCATTGTCCGGCGTGGTTGTCGGCGCGTCGCTTGCCTATCTCCATGCCGAATATGCAAGCTATCCGAATGCCTCGCAAATCTGCTTTGACCCCACCGGTACCTCCAATCCGAATGCGCCGGGAGCGACGCTCTTTGCCTGTTCGGCGGACCTTTCGGGCACACGGGTTCCTCATGCGCCACGCTTTATGGCATCGCTGAACGCCAGCTATAGTTTTGGCCTGGGGAACTGGACCGGCAATCTGGCGGGCGTTGCCCAATATCGATCGAACTTTCTGTTCTGGCCAGGCGCCGGCGGACCGTTGGGATATGATCGGCAGAGCGGATATGTCCTTGCCAATTTTTCCGGCTATGTCAGCCCTCCAGGCGAGCAACTGCGTCTGGGCTTCTACCTCGACAATGCATTCGACAAGAAATACACCCAGAATCGTACTACGGGTGCACCCTATGGCGTGAATTTCAACGCGGCCAAACCCCGGTCTTACGGTGTTCGCGCAGAGTACCGCTTCTAGAGTGATTGGGCAGTCGTTCCCGCTTTGGCGGGTTCGTCTGCCCTGTTTCTCCTATCAATAACGTCTGCGAGACAGGGTTTAGCGGGCGCAACTATTGGATCGGTCAACACTGGCCATCTGATATCCCGCACGATCAAGGTGCTCATAAATCACGATAAGCTATTGGAGTGTATCATGGCTCGTATCGGTGTTCTTCTCAATCAGCATGCCTATGACTTGGACGCAGACGCTTTATCGCGCTTGGCCCTTTCCGTGGAAGCGCTGGGCTATGAAAGCGTATGGCTGCTCGATTCCTTCAGCCGAGACCCATTTCTAGCGGCATCCTTCATTCTTGGAATCACGACGACATTGAAGGTGGGGACCGGGATTGCAACCGTTTATAGCCGTGACGCCATGGCCGCGACACAGGCACGGGAGACATTGTCGGAATATTATCCTGGACGATTTATAATGGGCTTGGGCGCATCCAATGAATGGATAGTGGGCGTGCGCAAAGGGCAGTGGGCGCCCCCTGTACAGAAAATGACAGCATATCTGCAAGATATGGACGATGCGGAACTTGCTCACGCTAAACCCAAAGAGATGGCACCACTTCATATAGCAGCGCATGCGCCTGGGCTTCAGAAACTCGCTATGAAGCACGGCCAGGGAATTTTCACCTGGATCCTGCCAGTCGAGAATATACGGCAAGCGCGTGCTTTTGTTGGACCCGACCTTGAAGTCACTGCCAACTTCCCGGTGATCTTGACGGAGGATCCAGACGAAGCACATCGGGTCGGTCGTGCCTTCATGACGCATTACATCCCACTTGCTTATTATCAGGCAGCGTACACCAAAGTCGGCTTCGGACCGGAGGACTTCGAACAGGGTGGCAGCGACCGGCTGCTCGACGCCATCATTGCTTGGGGAACGCCTGAAATGATCAAGGCGCGGGCGGAAGAATATGCGGCTGCCGGCGCTTCGCGCATCATCATCAATCCGATCCGGGCGGCGGATCATCCTCCGGTGGGCGGTGAGCGGGACGTGAATGCGGACTGGGACGCGCTGCGGCAAACGACTAATCTGCTATCATTAGCGTAAGACGGCGTCATCATGAAGACAGTCTTGGTCATCGGCGCGGCCGGGGGTAGCGGATCGGCAACAGTAGGTGCGCTTCTTCGACGTGGAGATAGGGTGCATGCAACGGTTCTGAACGATGCCGAACTTCGTTTGGCAGATGACCAGAATCCGGGGCTTGCTTCGATCAGCTTGCTCGACCTTAGTTGTTCAGAACAACTTTTGGCTGCCATGCCTGCTGTGCTTGAAAAGTCCGGCGATGTCGATGCGGTCATCGTGTGTGCGGGGATGTCGGTCGCAGGTCCGCTCGAAACTGCAGCCATATCGCAGCTCCGGACAGTCATGGAAGTTAACTGTTTTGCGTGCCTTGCGATCTATCAGGCTACAATGCCTATGTTGCGCCGGACGCAAGGCCGCCTGATCATGATCAGTTCGATTGGCGGCAAGGTTGCGATGCCGATGCTTGGAAATTACTCCGCGTCAAAATATGCGTTGGAGGGTTTGACCGATTGCATGCGCCGGGAGACGAATGGATCGGGCGTAGATATTATTCTCGTTCAGCCTGGCGGCGTTAAAACGTCGATGACGCGTAACCAGTTGCGTGATATCGAAGATCGCATTGCCAATCTGTCGGTGGACGAGGAGGCCCAGTATGGCACTCTGTATCGCCAGTTCCTTCATGTGGTAAGTTTTGGCTATGAGCAATTCTACTCGCAGCCCGAACAAATTGCGGACGTTATATTAACCGCGCTGGACGCCAAGGAGCCTGCCACCCGCTATCTTGGCGGACCTGATGCTGAGCAGTTCTACTCCATGGCTACCAGTATGTCTGATCGGGAACTTGATGTAGTGTTCGCGGAGACATTCGGTACCACACCAACACAAGCCGCGCGAGAATAACGCACAGGTGTTTTCGCCAATTTTATAAATTGGTCCGGTAAATATTGAGCGCTGGTCAACAATCTGGGTGCTGTTCCGAAACTCAATTGAGTACTGCAAACGCGTTATCTCGACGCTTGCCGCAGTCGTTGGTTCAGGGGCTTTGCAACTCGGATTGTCCGAAGCGAGATCTCGACCCCGCTTGAAGGGATGGTCCAGTTGATCGATTTTTCGGCTTTTCGCTCCATGCATCTGTCGGCGCTAGCCTGATGGGAGGAATGTCCATTGTGGGATAGGCGACAAATGGCAATACCGGCACCGCATGGCCGGTAGCCTGATGGTCGAATGTCTGGCATTGTGGCTTGCTGCGGTGACCAAAGAAGCGGCCGGGGCGAAAGGAACAGGTGAACAATCATCGGCTTCAGCGCTGGTTGATATGTTTCCGTACTTGAGATCGTGTCCCGCGGGATGGTGTAACAGCGGGTATCCTCGGTAGAGGATCGGACTGGATCAGGCTGCCACGCCGGGCAAACTGATGAGGGGATTGTCGCCGACGGTGGCGAGACTTTCAAGTGTCATATATCGGCGAGCCACGGCCCATTCGTCCTGCTGTTCGAGCATGAGGGCTCCGACGAGGCGCACAATGGCCGCGTCATTGGGAAAGATACCGACAACGTCGGACCTTCGTTTGATCTCTCCGTTGAGACGTTCCAAGGGATTTGTGCTGGAAATCTGCGGCCAATGTTCTTTCGGGAAGGCTGTGTAAGCGAGGACGTCTTCGCGGGAGCCATCCATCATCTCAGCAAGTTTGGGAGCGCGATCACGCAGGGCATCGGCGACTGTTTGCCATTGCTTATGAGCCTCCTGAGCAGTTTCCTGCGCGAAAATTGTCTTGATCATGGCGGTGACGGCGGCACGCTGCTTAGTGGAAACATAGGCGAGCGCATTGCGCATCCAATGAATCCGACAGCGTTGCTGGGTTGCGTGGAAGACCTTGCTGGCAGCGGCGCGTAGGCCCTTGTGATCGTCTGCAATGACAAGTTTGACGCCCCTGAGCCCGCGATCGGCAAGAGAGCGCAAGAAGCCCTTCCAGAAGGTTTCGGCCTCGGTTGGCCCGGTGTCGACGCCCAGTATCTCGCGGCGGCCATCGTTGCTGACAC
>NZ_JAIQXR010000033.1:0-34541 GCF_020166615.1 Sphingobium sp. 3R8
ACCCATCCTTGCCCTATCCTTTTCCGCCGACGGGACGGAATATCGGACTGGGCGTTCACGCTGTACCGGCCCTGTCCCTGCGGGCTCTTCCCATGCGGAAAGGACCGGGGCAGTTATGATCGTTCGGCAGCAAGGAAGTCGCACCGATGGAGGTTGATCGCTTGGCAGACCCCATGTCCCCTCGATCGCTGCCCACCCGATCGCTGGCGGTCGCGGGGCTCTCCACCATCGTCGAATGGTATGATTTCACCCTCTATCTCTATTTCGCCACGGTGCTGTCGCGCATCTTCTTCGGCGGGGGCGCGGTGGGGCTGGGCGATGCGCTGGCGGGCTTTGCGCTGGCCTATCTGATGCGGCCGGTCGGCGCGATCGTGTTCGGCCATATCGGTGATCGCTATGGCCGGCGGGTGACGATGCTGCTGTCGATGGGGATGATGACCGCGGCGATGCTGGCGACCGCGATGCTGCCGACCCATGCGCAGGTCGGGCCGCTGGCGGGGTGGCTGATGATCGGGTTGCGCTGTGTCATGGCCTTCTCCGTCGGTGGCGAATATACCGGCGTGGTGGCCTATCTGCTGGAGGGCGCGCGGGCCGGGCGGCGCGGGTTCGTGACGTCGCTGGCGTCGGCGGCGAGCGAGGTAGGTGCGCTGCTCGCGGCGGGCGTGTCGGCGATCACCGTCGCCTCGCTGAGTGCGCAGAGCCTGACCGACTGGGGGTGGCGGATACCCTTTCTGGTGGGCGCCGCGCTGGCGGGCGTGATCCTGGTGGCGCGGTCCACGATGGCGGAATCGCCCGACTTTCTGCGGCAACAGGCGCAGGCAACCACGCCCGCCAATCCGCTGGCCCATAGCCTGCGCCACCACAGGGCGGCGATCGGCCGGGGCTTTGCGATCTCGGCGCTGGGATCGATCACCTATTATGTCGGCATCACCTATGTGCCGAGTTTCCTGTCCGCCATGGGCACGACGGGGGAGGCGGACGCGCTGTGGCTGTCCACGCTCGCCGCGCTGGCGGTGATTCTGGTCACGCCGATGGTCGGATGGTTGACCGACCGGGTCGGGCGGCGGCCGGTGCTGGTGACGCTGGCGCTGGCGGGCATGGTCTTGCCGATGGCGATGTTCCTGCTGATGCAGGGCGGGTTTGGCGTGGCGCTGGCCGGCGCGGTGGTGCTGGCCTGCCTCGGCGGGGCGGTGAGCGCGGTCGGCGCGGTCGCCACGGCCGAGCAGTTTCCCGGCGAGGGGCGGCTGAGCGGCCTGGCCTTCGGCGCGACCAGCGCGACGGCTTTGTTCGGTGGATTGACGCCGTGGTTGGCGCACTGGCTGATCGAACGCAGCGGCTGGGCGCCGGCGCCGGGCGCGATGATTGCGCTGGTGGCCTTGTGCGTGCTGCCCGTTCTGCTGACGCTGCCCGAAACCGCGCCGCGGATACGCAAAAAAGGCCGACCCGTCGCCGGATCGGCCTTTCGCGTAAACCCCGCTCGGGGCTATGCTTATGCGGCTTGCGCGGCCTCCTCGCTGGCGGGCAGGCGGATGAGGTAATCGAAGGCGGACAGCGCCGCCGTCGATCCGGCGCCCATCGCGATCACGATCTGCTTGTACGGCACCGTGGTGCAGTCGCCGGCCGCGAAGATGCCCGGCTGGCTGGTTTCGCCGCGCGCATCGATCTCGATCTCGCCACGCGGCGAGAGGGCGATCGCGTCCTTCAACCATTCGGTGTTGGGCACCAGGCCGATCTGGACGAAAATGCCCTCCAGCTCGACATCATGTTCCGTGCCATGGTTGCGGTCCTTGTAGGACAGGCCCGTCACCCGTTCGCCATTGCCGTCCACTTTGGTCGTCAGGGCCGACGTGATGATCCTGACGTTGGGCAGGCTGGCGAGTTTGCGCTGCAACACCGCGTCGGCGCGCAACTGGCTGTCATATTCGATCAGCGTCACATGGGCGACGATGCCGGCCAGGTCGATCGCCGCTTCGACGCCGCTATTGCCGCCGCCGATCACCGCGACGCGCTTGCCCTTGAACAGCGGACCGTCGCAATGCGGGCAATAGGCGACGCCCTTGTTGCGATAGTCGTCCTCGCCCGGCACGCCCATCTGCCGCCAGCGCGCGCCGGTGGACAGGATCAGGGTGCGGCCCTTCAATGATGCGCCATTTTCCAGCACGACCTCATGATAGCCGCCTTCGGTCTTGGCCGGGATCAGCTTGGCCGCCTTTTGCAGGTTCATGATCTCGACGTCATAATCCTTCACATGGGCTTCGAGCGCCGATGCCAGCTTCGGCCCTTCGGTGCGCGATACCGAGATGAAATTCTCGATATCCATCGTGTCGAGCACCTGGCCGCCGAAGCGTTCCGCCGCGACGCCGGTGCGGATGCCCTTGCGCGCCGCGTAGATGGCCGATGCCGCGCCGGCGGGGCCGCCGCCCACGATCAGCACTTCGAACGGGTCTTGCTTCCTGATCTTCTCGGCCGCGCGGATGGCCGCGCCGCTGTCGATCTTCGCAACGATCTGCTCCAGTTCCATGCGGCCGCTGGCGAAGGGTTCGCCGTTCAGGAAGATGGTGGGGACGGCCATCACCTTGCGGCCGTCCACCTCTTCCTTGAACAGCGCGCCGTCGATGGCGACATGGCTGATCCGGGGATTGAGGACGCTCATCAGGTTCAGCGCCTGCACTACGTCGGGGCAGTTCTGGCACGAGAGCGAGAAATAGGTTTCGAAGGCGAAGTCGCCGTCGATATCCCTGATCTGCTGGATCAGGTCCTGCGCCGCCTTCGACGGATGGCCGCCGACCTGGAGCAGGGCAAGCACCAGCGAGGTGAACTCATGGCCCATCGGCAGGCCCGCGAAGCGCACGCCGATGTCCGTGCCCACGCGGCGGATCAGGAAGCTCGGCGTGCGCGGATCGACGCCGTCCACCACGGACACCTTGTCCGACAGGGCGGCGATTTCGTTCAGCAGGTCGCCCAGTTCCTTCGATTTGGCGTCATCGCCCAGCGCGGCGACCAGTTCGATCGGCTCGCGGATGTTGACCAGATAGGCCTTGAGCTGTTGCGTCAGGGTTGCGTCGAGCATGGGGGAAACTCCTCAAAGCGGTTTCCGGCGGAAACCGCGACAGAATCGAAAACTCTAGATACAAATATGGCCCGGAGCGGAGGAGAGGTTCCACTCCGGGCCACTTTGCGACCCGTTAGGGGACGGGTTGTTTAGATCTTGCCGACCAGGTCGAGCGACGGCGCCAGGGTGGCTTCGCCTTCTTCCCACTTGGCGGGGCAGACTTCACCGGGGTTGGCAGCGACATATTGTGCAGCCTTGACCTTGCGCAGCAGTTCGGTCGCGTTGCGGCCGACGCCTTCCGAGGTGATTTCCATGAACTGGATCACGCCTTCGGGATCGACCAGGAAGGTCGCGCGGTCGGCCAGGCCCACGCCCGGACGCATCACTTCGAAATTGTTCGTTATCTGGCCCGACTGGTCGCCCAGCATATAATAGTTGATCTTGCCGATCGCCGGCGAGGTGTCGTGCCAAGCCTTGTGGCTGAAATGGGTGTCGGTGGACACCGAATAGACTTCCACGCCCATCTTCTGCAGGGTCGGGTAGATATCCGCCAGATCTTCCAGCTCGGTCGGGCAGACAAAGGTGAAATCGGCCGGGTAGAAGAAGAAGACCGCCCACTTGCCCTTCACGTCAGCGTCGGTCACGTCGACGAACTTGCCTTCCTTATAGGCAGTGGCGGAGAACGGCTTGATGGTGGTGTTGATGAGAGCCATAGGCTGTCCAGATCCTCGATATGATGTTGAAGTTGCGAACACCCATGTAGGGATGCGGTCGATTCGGGGGAAATTGGTTTTCTGAGATGGTCTGAGTGAGAAAAACGATCACAGCCTGTCGGACTGATCGATCGCTTCGCCTGTCCTCAAATGCCTGCCAGCACCTGTAGCATAGCGTCTTCGACCATGGCCTGCGCCTCTTCGGGCGAAAAGGTCGACCGGTCGAGACAGAGTTCGAGCCACAGGCCATCGACCAGCGCGGTCAGGCTGATCGCGGCGACCCGGACGCGCGCGTCGCTCATCGCTGGGGCGGCGGCGCGCAGCAGCGTTTCCAGTTGCGCCCGCGCGCCGCCATAGACCTCGGCATGGACCGCGGCGATCTTCGGGTCGGACTTGACCAGGCTCCAGAAGGCGATCCAGGTGGCGAGCAGGTCGGGATCGAGTATCGGCGAGAGGAAATTGGCCTGGAGGCAGGCGCGCAGCCGGTCACGCGGATCGTCGCCCGCGGCCTCCACCGCGGCGTCGAGCGCGGCGGAGACTTTCGCGCCGACATCGGCATAGGTGGCCAGGATCAGCGCATCGACGCCATCGAAATAATGGATCAGCAGGCCCGACGATACCCCGGCATGAGCGCAGATCGCGCGGACCGACGTGCCGCCCACGCCTTTCTCGGCAAGGCAGCGGGCCGTCGCCTCGATCAGCGCCTGGCGCCGCACATCCGCCGTCTCCCGGACAAATCGCGCCCTGGGTCGCGCCTTGCCCATGCTATCGTCCCTCTTGTCGTTCACAGTCATTCCCCCGCTACATCCTTTGCGCGCTGACGGTGCGGCTGGCAAGATGGCGTCTCAAGCAAGGGATCGAACCGGCGGCCCGGTTGGTTCTTCCCAGGACATGAAGGAGATTGACGGATGATGCGCGCCCTTTCCCCCCTGCTGATCCTGCCCCTGCTGCTGGCGGGCTGCGCCAAGAGCGACGACACTATGGCGGTCGCGAACAATGCCGCCAACGCCGCCGCGGTCGAGACGATCGAGGATATGGACTCGGTGCCGGCGAACGCGCAGGCGTCAGACGCACGGCTGCCGACCGACGACTGGGTGGGGCGCTGGACCGGGCCGGAGGGACTGTTCCTCAACATCCAGCCCTCGCCCGACGGCAAGCCGGGCCATTATGCGTTGACCAACAAGGATAATCTCGACCGGCAGGGCGATTATAGCGGCGTTGCCGAAGGCACCACGATCCGCTTCGTGCGCGATAGCAAGGATCTGGCGATCCGGCCGGGCAATGGCGACGAGACGGGGTTCAAATATCTGGCGGGCAAGCAGGACTGCCTGGTCGTGATCGCGGGGCAGGAGGGCTATTGCCGATAGGCTGGGCTGGCGGCAGTAGATGATGATCCGTGGACCAGCGGTCTTGCTCAGCCTTTCGCGGAGATAAAACGGCAGTGGACGGCTGACAGCCTTTAACTCACTCGCCCAACCCCTCCAGCGCGGAAAAGCGCTGCGACCAGAGCGCGCCGTGGACGGCCATCCATCCGATTACCGGCGCCAGGCCCTTCACCCGCGCGGCGTACCAGGTTTCGCGGCCGGTGCGGCGGGCGGTCACGAGGCCGGCACGTTTCAGCTTGGCCATATGGCGCGACACCATCGGCTGCGATACGCCCGATTGCTGGGTCAGCGCCTGCACATTCTGCTCGCCCTCGCGCACCAGCGCTTCCAGCAAAGCGCGGCGGGTGCCGTCGGACAGTGCCTTGAACAGGGCATCGGCGGCGGCGTCGCGATCTGCGCTTCGTGAATCACTTGTCATGGTTAACCCATAATCATTGGGTTATGAATTGGTCAAGTTTCGCGGTGTGAAACCGCCCCGCACCGGCGTTAACCAAAAAAAGTCGGTGGGGCGGGGGATAGAGTCTTTTGAGTCACACCGCCCGATATGGAGTCTGGGGCGAGTCGTGCGACTCTATATCTTGTGGGTCCACCCTTCGTTCCCCTGCACGTTAACCATTTCCTGAAGTCCTTATGATAAGCTGCTGATCTTGACGGCGGACTCCCGAGGACTCATCGCTGGGCCTCAGAACGAATTCGGGGGCTTTTGCATATGGGTGTAATGGAGCGCGTCGCGGCGCCGCGGCGGAAGAAAGCGGCACGGCCGATCGCGGTCGAGGCGGCCCAGATCGCGACCGACACCCTGCTGCGCGGCGATTGCATTTCGGAAATGGCCAAGCTGCCCGACAATTGCATCGACATGATCTTCGCCGATCCGCCCTATAATCTGCAACTGGGCGGCGACCTGTTCCGGCCCGAAGGCGGCCGCGTCGACGCGGTCGACAATGACTGGGACAAGTTCGACACGCTGGGCAGCTATGACCGCTTCACCAAGGCGTGGCTGCGCGAGGCGCGCCGTATCTTGAAGCCCAACGGTTCCATCTGGGTGATCGGCAGCTATCATAATATCTTCCGCGTCGGCACCGCGCTCCAGGACGAAGGCTTCTGGATCCTCAACGACATCATCTGGCGCAAGTCCAACCCGATGCCCAATTTCAAGGGTACGCGCTTCACCAATGCGCATGAGACGCTGATCTGGGCGAGCCAGGGCGAAGATGCCAAATATACGTTCAACTACAAGGCGATGAAGACGCTGAACGACGAGTTGCAGATGCGCTCCGACTGGGTGCTGCCGATTTGCGGCGGGCAGGAACGGTTGAAGCGCAACGGCACCAAGGCGCATCCGACGCAAAAGCCCGAGGCGCTGCTTTATCGCGTGATGCTGGCCTGCACCAAGCCGGGCGACGTGGTGCTCGATCCCTTTTTCGGCACCGGCACTACGGGCGCAGTGGCCAAGCGGTTGGGCCGCAAATGGATCGGCATCGAGCGCGAGGACGACTATATCGAGGTCGCGCTGGAGCGGATCGAGGCGGCGCTGCCGCTGGACGAAAGCGCGCTGACCATCATGCAGACCGCGCGCCAGCAGCCCAAGGTCGCGTTCGGCACGCTGGTCGAGACGGGCTATCTGACGCCCGGCGCGCTGCTGATGGACAGCAAGCGCCGCTGGCAGGCGGAGGTGCGCGCGGACGGATCGCTGCTGGTGGGGGGCGACAGCGGCTCGATCCACAAGATGGGCGCGATGCTGCAAAATGCACCGAGCTGCAACGGCTGGACCTTCTGGCATGTGGAGGTCGAGGGCAAGTTGCAGCCGATCGACACGCTGCGACAGACCTATTTGCTGGCGAACGAGCCTTGAAATGATGGGGTGCTCCCGCGCAGGCGGGAGCCCAGTCCTGCCGCCCGTTCGACCGCGCACGGTCTGAAGGGGGCTCCTGCCTTCGCAGGAGCACGGGGTCGCGTTAAGGGATGTGCGCCACATCTGCCCGAAGGATAGTCGATGCTTCCTACCATCCCTCCTCACGCCCGCCTCTACCTGAAGCCCACATGGTTCGTGCCGACGCCGATCGGCTTGCCCGACGGGTCGGTGGCGCGGATGGGCAATGGGCTGATCTGGTTCCAGGGCTATGAACTGAGCGCCTTCGACGGCGCGCGACGGATCGCGCGGATCGTGGTGCCGGTGGCGGATTTCGATGCGGCCATTGCGGGACTGCCCGATGCGCTGGCAGTGCGGGCGCAGCGGTTGGCGGCGCATATCTCCGCGCTTCGCGCGCCGCTGGTGCTGGGCGACCGCACGATCCGCTTCGACGCGCCCCAGGTGATGGCGATATTGAACGTCACCCCCGACAGCTTCTCCGACGGCGGCAAGCATGTCGACGATCCCCAGGCGGCGGCGGATGCCGGCTTTGCGATGGCGGCGGCGGGGGCGGCGCTGATCGACGTGGGCGGCGAATCGACCCGGCCGCGCGCGCCTAAGGTCTGGGAGGGCGACGAGATCGCCCGCATCGCCCCGGTGATCGAGCGGCTGGCGGCGGCGGGCGTGCCGGTGTCGGTCGATACGCGCAAGGCAGGCGTGATGGAGGCGGCGCTGGCGGCGGGCGCCGGCATCGTCAATGACGTCAGCGCGCTGGCGCATGATCCGCGCAGCCTGGAAGTGGTCGCGCGCGCGGGATGCCCGGTGATCCTGATGCACGCCCCATCCGCTGGCGACGATCCGCATGACAATCCGGGCGGTTATGGCGATGTCGTCGCCGACGTGTTCGACCATCTGGAGGCGCGGATCGCCGCGTGCGAGGGGGCGGGGATCGCGCGCGACCGGATCATGGTCGATCCGGGGCTGGGCTTCGGCAAGAGCCTGGCCGACAATCTGGCGCTGGTGAACGGCCTGGCGACTTTCCAGACGCTGGGCGTGCCGCTGCTGTTCGCAGGGAGCCGCAAGCGGTTGATCGGGGCGCTGTCGAACGAAGCGCCGGCGGCGGATCGGCTGGGCGGATCGGTCGCGCTGGGCTTCCGCGCGGCGCAACTGGGCGCGCAGATGGTGCGGGTGCATGATGTCCGCGAAAGCGTGCAGGCGCTTCACTTGTGGCGCGGGCTGGCAGATGCGGGATTGAGCGCGGTTTAGGCGGGTTTGGTCGGCCCGACTTCAAACTACCAAGCGCGCATAGAATCGGTTATCGACGGCCATCTTGGGGAAGTCGGGCGGCAGCGCTTCCGCCTCCACCAGCGCAAAGCCGTTCTTCTCGTAGAAGCGGTGCGCGGCGACGAAGCGGTCGGTGGTGCCGAGCCAGATTTGGGTCACGCCCCGGTCGCGGGCGGCCGCCAGCGCGGTGTCGAGCAGCGCCTGCGCCACGCCCGCCGCGCGGCCGCGATGGCTGGCGACGACGAACATCTTGCGCAGGGCGACGGCGCCCGATCCGATATCCTTGAGCGCGACCGTGCCGACCGGCCGGCCATCCTGCCGTGCGACCCAGAAACCGCCTGCGCCCGGCCCGTAAAAGGCGGGAATGTCGGTGAGGTCGGGCTGGTCGGCCGCGGTGATGGCGATGCCATATTCGTCGCGCTGGATCGACAGGATCAGGTCCAGCACGCCCTGCTGGTCGGCGGGGGCGAAGGGACCGATCATGACGCGCGCAGGATCAGTTCGCGTTGGCCGCCGGTGCGGGGACGGCCGCGGGCGCAGGCGTCGTCCCGCTCTTGGGCGCGAAGCTGCGCAGGCTGGACAGCGTCTGCTCGGCGATGCCCTGATATTGTTCGCTCAGCATTTCGGGATAGACGAAGGTGGCGGTCACGATCGATCCGTCGGGCTGCTTGAGCAGGCGGATGGCGACATTATTGCCTTCGCCGTCATTGGCGGTGCCGCGATATTCATTCTCGCCGACGAAATCGCCGTCCACGCCTTCGGCGCTGTCGTTCACCGCCTCTACGATCTGTTGCAGCGTCTGGTCATTGTCGTTCTTCTGCCAGAAGACGCGCACGTCCGCGCCGGCGCCGGGGTCCTGATAGACTGCGCCGTCGGCCGTGCTGGCGGCCTTGTCGACGGTCCAGCCTTCAGGGAAGGTGATGGAAAAGCCGCGCGCCTGGTTTACGTAATTGCGATTGTCGGTGTCCTCTGCGGCGGCATTGGCGAGCGCATTGGCCGCGGCGGCGTTGGCGGCGGCGGCCAGTTCCTCCTGCGTCGGCATGTCGGACACGGGTTCGGACCGGCCGCAGGCGGCGAGCAGGAGAACGGGGAGGCAGGCAACGAGAGCGGCATGTTTCATGGGACGATCCAAAGCATAGGCGCGCGGATAATTCAACGCCGCAGGCCGCTGGTCCCGATCATCTGTTCATTGCGGCCGTTCAGGCCGCGCTGTCGATGCCCAGTTCGGCGAGCTTGCGGTAGAGGGTCGAGCGGCCGATGCCCAGCCGCCGGGCGACTTCCGTCATACGGCCGCGATAATGGCCGATGGCGAGACGGATGACGTCGGCCTCGATCTCGGCCAGTTGCCGGACATGGCCGTCGCCTTCGAACAGGGTGATGCCCGCGCCGTCGCGATGCGGCTGGCTGGCGGCGCGCGGGCGCAACGACAATATGCTGGCCCCGGCCTGGATCTGCGAGGCGATCTGCGGGAAATCCTGCGGCGTCAGCGCATCGCCCTCGCACAGCACGGCGGCGCGGAAGAGGGCGTTCTGGAGCTGGCGGACATTGCCCGGCCAGCCATGTTGCATCAGCAGCGCGAGCGCATCGTCGGTGACGCCCAGGCCGCGCAGCCCAGGCTGGGTGGCGATGCGGGCGAGCAGATGGCGGCAAAGCGCGGGAATGTCGCCCATGCGCTCGCGCAAGGGCGGGACGGTCAGTTGGACGACGTTGAGGCGGTAATAAAGATCCTCGCGGAAATTGCCGGCCTCGACCTCCTCGATCAGCCGCTTGTTGGTCGCGGCGATGACACGGACATCGACATGGACCGGGCGGCGCGCGCCGATCGGCTGGACTTCGCCATCCTGCAGCACGCGCAGCAGCTTGACCTGCGCCTCCAATGGCATTTCGCTGACTTCATCGAGGAAGAGCGTGCCCATGTCCGCGCTGGCGAACTTGCCGACATGGCGGTCGAACGCGCCGGTGAAGGCGCCGCGTTCATGGCCGAACAGCTCCGATTCGACGAGGTTGGCGGGGATGGCGCCGCAATTGACCGTGACCATCGCCTGTTTGTGGCGGGGGGAAGCGGCATGGATGGCACGGGCGATGACATCCTTGCCCACGCCGCTTTCGCCCTCGATCAGCACCGGCACGCGGGCGCGGGCGGCCTTGGCGGCGATGGCCAGCGCAGCACGGAATTGCGGGGCGGAGCCGACTACATCCTCGAAGGAGAGGGGGGCGGTGATCTTTTCGGTGAGCGGGCGCAACTCGCCCGCCGCCGCGCCTTCGGCCAGCGTCGCATTCAAGGCGGCCAGCAGCCGTTCGGGCGCGATCGGCTTGGACAGATAGTCGGTGGCGCCGGCGCGCATCGCCTCCACGGCGATGGCGACATTGTTATGCGCGGTCAGGATCAGGATCGGCAGCGCCGGACGACGGCTGCGAATCTCGCGGATCAGGCCCGATGGCTCATAGTCCGGGCTCCATTGGTCCAGGATGATGGCGTCGAGCTGCATCCCGTCCTGCGTGCCTAGCGTCGCAATGGCGGTTTCGCTGTCGGCGGCGAAGATGGTGCGCCATCCCGCACGCGCCCCCAGCGCCGACACCAGGCGTCGCTGCGCCGGTTCGTCGTCGATCAGCATCAGCATCGGTACGCCGTCGCGCGCCATCAAAACCCCTCATATGCAACCCGGAGGCGATGGTAAGCGCAGGGGGTAAAGGCGTGCTTAACCGCGAAGAATTTTCTTGAAGGCGGCGGGTTGAGGGCGAAGACCCTTGGCGATAAGAGGTGGGCGACAATCGCTTGGGACAAGGGGACAGGATATGGCGTCGGACGGCAATATGAAGGCTGCGAATGCAACCTATGGAAGCTTCGTCGGCTTCGTCAAATGGGGCACGATCGTCAGCGTCGCGCTCGCCGCGCTGGTGGTGCTGCTGATTTCAAGCTGATCGACTTGCCGCAGGGCGACACAGGAGGCGCGCGCGCATGACGGGCGCGCCGGCGTTGATCCCCCTGTTCCTGCTGGCCTGTGCGGGCGGCTATGTCGCCGCCCGGCCGGGGCCTGATCCCGAACGGCCGCACTGGCAGTCGGGCATTGGCGGCGTGGCCGCCATCCTCCTCGTCGGGGCGCTGATCGCCGCCGCGGAAGCGGGCAGCGCGACCGCGCGCTATCTCGCCCTGATCGCCCTGCTATGCGCCAGCGCCGCGAGCGTCATCCTGCTGGGCGTTCCGGAACGCCGCGTGTCGGCGGGTGATGACGGCGCAGGCGATGAGGACACGGACGCATGATGCCCCCGGTCGGTCCGGCATGGCTGGGCGCGCAACTGGACGGCATCGATCCGTCGCCCGTGGTGGCGGGCGCCTATCTCCTGTCCGTCGCGCTGATGTTCGTGGGATTGTGGATGCGAGACGGCGGCCACGGCAATCGCTGGGCGTTGGCGGGGATCGCGACCGGCGCGGCGGCGGCGGTCTACAGCCATGATGTCGTCAACCTGCCGGAAATGGTCAGCGCGGTCGTGATCGGCGGCAGCATCGGGCTGTTGCTGGCGCGGCGCAGTGCGGTGGCGGCCCTGCTTTGGCTGGCCGTCGCGGGTCATGGCCTGCTGGGCGTGGCGGCGATGGCCATGGCCGCGACCCTGTGGCGCAATCCCGGCGCGTTCGGCCTGCTGGGCGACGATGGCGCGGTGCTTCCATTTGGGGGCGGGATGCTGGTGGCGGGGTTCGGCCTGGGCGTGGCGACGCTGGCGGGCGCGCTCGTCCTGGCGTTCGGGCGCAGGCTGGGCGGACTTCCCTTGCTGACCAGCGGCGCGGGCTGGGCGGCGGCGGCGCTGGGCTTTGCGATCGGCAACGGCGCGATGGTCGTGGCGGGCGGCATGGCGGGCGTCGCGGGGCTGCGCCTGGCGTGGCGCGCGCGCAGGATTGCATCAAGAGCCTTGCCCAGCGGGGCGGGCTTACCCTAACGCTACCAGCCAATCATTCCCGCAGCGGAGACGTATATGCACAAACTCGGCCTGATCGGCGGCCTTAGCTGGACCTCCACCGCGCGCTATTATGCCATCATCAACCAGGCGGTCCACCGCGCGCTGGGCGGGCAGCATAGTGCGCCGTTGCTGATCGAGAGCCTGGATTTCGCCGAAGTCGCGCGCTGCGCCACGGAAAATGACTGGGACTGCGCGGCAGGCCAGCTGATCGGCGCGGCCCAGCGGCTGGAGCAGGGCGGCGCAGGCGCGCTGCTGATCTGCGCCAATTCGATGCATCGCGTCTATGACCGGGTGCAGGCGGCTGTCGGCATCCCGATCCTGCATATCGCCGATATCGTCGGCAAGAAGATGAAGGCGGACGGCATCGAAAAGGCGGCGCTGATCGGCACGCGCAACGTGATGATCGAAAAATTCTATCGCCAGCGACTGGTCGCGCACGGCATTTCGCTGCTGCCCGCCGACATGGAACTGGCCGACCGGATCGACCGCATCGTCTATGACGAACTGACCGTGGGCAAGGTCAGCAAGGAATCCGAACGCTATATGAAGTCGGAACTGACCGACATCGCCAAGGAGGACGTGCAGGCGGTGGTGCTGGCCTGCACCGAGCTGGAGCTGATCGTGGACGTAAAGGCCAATGTCCTGCCGATCTATGATTGCACCGGCATCCACGCCAAGGCGGGGGTGGAATTTATATTGGGTTGATATCCCATATCCGTCCGCCCTGAGCGAAATCGAAGGGTTCGACCGACCGCAGGGAGGTCGCTTCGCCCAGCCCGAACGGATGGGGGGCTGCCTTACCCTCCAGGCTCCGCCAGCGCGATATCCATGTCGGCGAGCGCCAGGCGCAGGAGTTCCGCCATGGTCGCGCGGGCGGCGGCGGTGTCACGGGCGGCGATCGCCTGGAACACGGCGCGATGGTCGGGCAGGGGGTCGCGCGGCAGCAGCTTCTTGCGATGCTTGAAGGTCGTGGTCCAACTGACCGCCGCGCCGACCGAACTGGCCAGCGCCTCCAGCGCGTCATTATGGGTGGCGGCCAGGATGGCATGGTGGAAACGCTGGTCCGCGGCGCGGCCGTCGGGCGTCGACAGGCCGAAGCGGCCCATTTCCGCCAGCGCGGCCTCCATCGTCGCCAACTGATCGTCGGTGCGGCGGCGGGCGGCGAATTCGGCGGCGGCCGGTTCGATCACGCCGCGCAGTTCGAACAGGTCGCGGATGAAATTGGCGTCCGGCTCGCCCGCGAACATCCAGGCGAGCATTTCGGGGTCGAGCACGTTCCAGCGACTGCGCGGCAGGACGCGAGTGCCGGCCTTGGGCCGGCTTTCCAGCATCCCCTTGGCGATCAGGATGCGCACCGCCTCGCGATAGGCGGTGCGGGAGACGCCGAGGCGCTCGGACGCCTCGATCTCACCCTCGAACAATTCGCCGGGCTTGTGCTTGCCGGTCAGGATGGCGGTGCCCAGGTCGCGGGCGATCGTCTGATGGATGCGCAGCACGCCCTCCTCCGATCCGATCTTGCGCCCGCTACCCAAATCCCCGCTCCTATAGTCTAGTCCTCAAATGCTGCCGTAGGGCAATGCCGACCGCAAAGAAAGGCATCCGCCACCAGACGCAGCGGCGCAGTGTCGGCGTCGATCGCCTTGTCCGCCACCAGGCCGACGAAACGGCGATACATGGTCGGATATTCCTCATCCGGTGCCTTCAACTGGACTTCGCCGTCCAGACGCAGCGTATTGCCGCCTTCGGACAGGAGCAGGCTGCCCTTGTCCGTCTCGACCGCAATGTCCCATGTCTGTGGGCCAGTCTGGCGCCAGTCGAACACGGTGTCGATCGCCGCGCCCGACGCGGTCGCCATGGCCAGCGTCGC
This sequence comes from Sphingobium sp. 3R8, assembly GCF_020166615.1. Classification (NCBI taxonomy): domain Bacteria; kingdom Pseudomonadati; phylum Pseudomonadota; class Alphaproteobacteria; order Sphingomonadales; family Sphingobiaceae; genus Sphingobium; species Sphingobium sp. 3R8. The sequence goes on from NZ_JAIQXR010000033.1 coordinate 14,105, forward strand.
GCCGATCGGCGCCTGCTTGTTGGAGGGCACTTCCAGTTCGGCCGACAGCACGGTGATCGGTTCGCCGACGATTTCGGTCAGGATCGACAGGGCGTTGATGCCCGGATCGAACACGCCAAAGCCGCCCGCTTCCCAGATCCAGGGCTGACCCGGATGCCAATGGCGCACATCCTCGCGCCACTGGATGTCGATCCGCTCGACCTTGCGCGCCGCGATCCACGCCTTGGCCTGCGCCACGGCGGCGGCATAGCGGCTGTGCCAGCTCGCATAGAGCGTCACGCCCTGCGCCTTGGCCAGCGCCGTCAATGCCTCCACTTCGGACACGGTCGCGCCCGGCGGCTTTTCCAGAAACACATGCTTGCCCGCCAGCAACGCCTGCCGGGCCGCATGATAGCGGACCTGCGGCGGCTGGCAGAGGATGACGGCGTCGAGGTCGGGTTCGCCCGCCAGCATCGCGCTAAGGTCGGGGTAATTATTCACCCCTTCCCCCTGCGCGTTGCGGCTGGCGACGGCGACCAGGTCGATGCCGTCGATCTTATCGATGGCGGGCAGGTGCTGATCGCGCGCGATCTTGCCGAGCCCTACCAGACCTGCCCGGATGGTCATGCGGCCACGTCCAGCTTGCCTTCGTTACGGCGCGTCAGGCCCCAGGGGTTGGCGGCCTGCAACGCGGGCGGCAACAGGCCGTCGGCCAAATCCTGATAGCAGACCGGGCGTAGGAAGCGCATCATCGCCAGCGTGCCTACCGAGGTCGAGCGGCCGTCCGAGGTCGAGGGGAAGGGACCGCCATGGACCATGGCGTGGGTCACTTCGACGCCGGTGGGCCAGCCATTGGCAAGGACGCGGCCGACCTTGCGCGACAGCGTGGGCAACAGCTTGGCGGCATTGTCCGCATCGCTGGCTTCCATCTGGAGCGTCGCGGTCAGTTGGCCTTCCAGATCGGCGATGGTGGCGATCACATCCTCGATCGTGGCGCACTTCACCAGGATCGAGGATGCGCCGAACACTTCATGCGCCAGCGCTGGGTTGGCGCGGAACTGGTCGGCGGCGGTCGCGAAGAAGGCCGACTGGCCACGATTGACGCCGTCCGCTTCGGTGCCGCGCGCGACGGTAGTGACGCCGTCCGCGCTGGCCAGCGCCTCGACGCCCTTTTCATAGGCGGCGTGGATGCCGGGCGTCAGCATGACCTGCGCCGCGTTGGCCGACAGGGCATTGGCGGCCGACGCAACGAAGCTGTCGAGATCGGGGCTGTCGAGCGCAATCACCATGCCGGGATTGGTGCAGAACTGGCCGGCGAACAGCGACATGGAACCGACGAATGCGGTGCCCAGCGCTTCGGCGCGCGCAGCGAGCGCACCGGGCAGCAGGACGACCGGGTTGATCGAGGACATTTCCGAATAGACCGGGATCGGCTCTTCGCGCTTGGCCGCGATCTGCATCAGCGCAATGCCGCCGCCGCGCGACCCGGTGAAGCCCACCGCCTTGATGCGCGGATCGGCGACCAGCGCGCCGCCCAGATCATTGGTGGTGCCGGGCAGGTAGGAGAAGACGCCTTCGGGCAAGCCGCAGGCCGCGACCGCCGCGATGATCGCGCGGGCGACCAGTTCGCCGGTGCCGGGATGGGCGGGATGGCCCTTCACCACGACCGGGCAACCCGCGGCGAAGGCCGACGCGGTGTCACCGCCCGCGACCGAGAAGGCCAGCGGGAAGTTGGATGCGCCGAACACGGCGACGGGGCCGAGCGCCTGATTGACGCGGCGCAGGTCGCTGCGGGGCAGGGGCGCGCGGTCGGGCAGCGCCTTGTCGATCGTGGCGTCCAGCCAGTCGCCCTGGCGGACATAGGAGGCGAACAGGCGCAACTGGCCGACGGTGCGGCCGCGTTCGCCCTCCAGCCGGCCGCGGGGCAGGCCGGATTCGCTCATCGCGGTGGTGATGAGCAGGTCGCCGATGGCGACGATCTGGTCGGCGACGCTTTCCAGGAAGGTGGCGCGCGCGTCGGGGGTCAGGGTGGAGAAGGCTTCGAACGCGGCGTCGGCCAGTGCAGTCGCGTCGGCGACATCGGCGACCGAGGCGTTGGAGAAGACGACGTCGCCCCTGGCGCCGGTGGACGGGTCGATGGCGTAGAAAGGCGCGCCGCCGGTGCGCTCGCTCGCGCCGATGAGGATGGCTCCGTTGAACATGATGTTCTCCTGAATGGGGGGTGGAATAGCGGGTCGATCATGCCGCCGGGATCGGACCCGTTTGCGGCACATATCAGGCTGAAATGACAGGGAAGGGGGCGGCCTCAGATGGATAGCCGCCCCCTTTTTTACAAGGATCAGTGGTTGTCGCGCGGCAGGCCCATGGTCTGGGCGATGCGCTGATATTTCTCCGCGCCTTCCAATATGGCGCCGGTGTTCAACTGGCCGACGACCGACCGCTGGATTTCCTGCCAGGGGGTTTGCGAGGCGGGATATTGGAAGCCGCCAGCGGCCTCCAGCTTCGCCCGGCGCTCGGCCAGTTCCTCGTCCGAAATCAGGACGTTCACCGTGCCGGCTTTCAGGTCCATGCGGACCCGGTCGCCGGTTTCCAGCAGCGCCAGGCCGCCCATTGCCGCCGCTTCGGGCGAGGCGTTGAGGATGGACGGGCTGCCTGACGTGCCCGACTGGCGACCATCGCCGATGCAGGGCAGGGCCGAAACGCCTTCGGTGATGAGATAGGCGGGCGGCCGCATGTTCACGACTTCCGCCGCGCCCGGATAGCCGATCGGCCCGGCGCCGCGCATGAACAGCAGCGAGTTGGCGGTGATGCCGGTGGCCGGATCGTCGATCCTGTGATGATAATCCTCCGGCCCGTCGAACACGACCGCCGGGCCTTCGAAGGCTTCGGGATCGTCGGGGTTGGACAGATAACGATCGCGGAACTCGGCGCTGATGACGCTGGTCTTCATGACGGCGGCGTCGAACAGATTGCCCGACAGGACGAGGAAGCCGGCGTCCGTGACCAGCGGCTGGCCGAACGGACGGATGACCTTCTCATCCTCGATCTCCACGCCCTTGCAATTTTCGCCCATGGTCTTGCCATTGACGGTCATCGCGCCTTCGCGGATCAGGCCCTGGTCGATCAACTGGCTGACCACGGCGGGAACGCCGCCGGCGCGATAATAATCCTCGCCCAGATACTCGCCGGCGGGCTGGAGGTTGACCAGCAGAGGCACCTTATGCCCGACCGTCTCCCAATCCTTGAGCGGCAAGTCGACGCCCATATGGCGGGCGATGGCGGACAGGTGGATCGGTGCGTTGGTCGATCCGCCGATCGCCGAATTGACGACGATGGCGTTGTGGAAGGCGTCCAGCGTCATGATGTCCGACGGCTTGAGGTCTTCGGCGACCATTTCGACGATGCGCTTGCCGGTGAGATAGGCGACTTCCTGGCGATCGCGATAGGGGGCGGGGATGGCGGCGGAACCCGGCAGCATCATGCCCAATGCTTCGGCCAGGCTGTTCATGGTCGATGCCGTGCCCATCGTGTTGCAATAGCCGGTCGACGGCGCGGACGAGGCGACGAGCTTGATGAAGCCTTCGTCATCGATCTTGCCCGCCGCCAGCAGCTGGCGACCCTTCCAGACGATCGTGCCGGACCCGGTGCGCTCGCCCTTGAACCAGCCGTTCAGCATCGGGCCGACTGACAAAGCGATGGCGGGGATGTTGACGGTGGCGGCGGCCATCAGCAGCGCCGGGGTGGTCTTGTCGCAGCCGGTAGTCAGGATCACGCCGTCCAGCGGATAGCCGTACAGGGCTTCGACCAGGCCCAGATAGGCGAGGTTGCGGTCGAGGCCCGCGGTCGGGCGCTTGCCGGTTTCCTGGATCGGATGAACCGGAAATTCGAGCGCGATGCCGCCCATTTCGCGAATGCCCTCGCGCATCCGCTCGGCCAGCACGATATGGTGGCGGTTGCAGGGCGACAGGTCGCTGCCGGTCTGGGCGATGCCGATGATCGGCTTGCCGCTGCGCAATTCGTCCAGGCTCAGGCCGAAGTTCAGATAGCGCTCCAGATAGAGCGAGGTCATGTCGATATTGTCTGGGTTGTCGAACCAGGCGCGGCTGCGCAGCTTCGGGAAGGTCTTGGGCGAATCGCTCATCGGGGCATCCTGATTCAAGAAATGGCTGACGCAAAAATTGGGCATGGCGCGTTGACGCGCTCCGCCTCCTGATATACTCAGACAAATAGAAATTCAAGCACCCCAAGCGGGGAAATGTGAGCGCTACCATAAATAAAGGCCGGAGAGCGTGCTGGTGAGTGGTTATTCCGTCGTCGGGGACTGGGGGACGAGCCGTCTGCGGCTGTTCCGGGTCGAAAAGGCCGTGCTGGCGGCGCGGCGCGACGGGCCGGGGATCGGCGCGTTGGGCGGCGCGGCGGAGGCGGCCTTCGCCGACGCGATCGCCCCCTGGCTGGCCGACGGCCCGCCCGAATCGATCACCCTGTGCGGCATGGCCGGCGCGCGCGACGGTTGGGTCGAGGCGCCCTATGCGGACTGCCCGGCCGATGCGGCGCTATGGCGGCAGGCGGCGATGCGTTTCGACTGGCGCGGCGCGCCGGTCGCCATCATGGCGGGGCTGGCCTGCGAGGGGGCGGACGGCATCGCCGATGTCATGCGCGGCGAGGAAACCCAGATTTTCGGGGCGATTGCCCGCGATGCTGCGCTCGGCGCCGGGCGGCATATGATCGTCCTGCCCGGCACTCACAATAAATGGTCGCTGGTCGAGGATGGCCGCATCGCCGCCTTCCGCACGATGCCCACCGGCGAACTGTTCGCGCTGCTGCGCGACCGGTCGACCCTGGGGCCGAAGGTCGATGTCGCCAACCCGATCGAGGAAGCGGCCGGCTTCGCAGAGGGGCTGGACCGCGCGCGCGACGGGAAGCTGTTGCAGTCGCTGTTCGCAGCGCGCGCCATGCGGCTGCGCCAGGGCCGCTCGCCCGACTGGGCGCTGGGCTATCTGTCGGGCCTGCTGATCGGGTGCGAGGTCGCGGAGATGCGCGGCATGCTGGGTGCGACGGACAGCGTCACCCTGATCGGCGACGCCCGCCTGTCCGCCCGCTATGCGCAGGCGCTGGACAGGCAGGGCGTGACGACACACATGCTGGACGGCGACGCCTGCGCGCTCGCCGGCCTTGGCCTGACGGAGATTTGATAGCATGACCCTGGACGACCTGCTGGCCGATGGCGCTCCGCCCGTCTGTGCGATCCTGCGCGGCATCCGGCCCGACGAAGCGATCGACGTGAGCGCCGCTTTGGTCGATGCGGGCATCCGCATCCTGGAAGTGCCGTTCAATTCGCCTGATCCGTTGGCCAGTATCGCGGCGATGCAGGCCGAATTTGGCGACCGGGCGCTGATCGGCGCCGGCACCGTGCTGAGCGTCGAGGCAGTCGAGGCGCTGCACGACGCGGGCGGGCGCATCATGGTCACACCCAACACCAATCCGGCGGTGATCGCGCGTGGCGCGGCATTGGGGCTGGACCTGCTGCCCGGCTTCATGACGCCCAGCGAAGCCTTCGCCGCTATCGCGGCAGGGGCGAAGCGGATCAAGCTGTTCCCGGCGGCCCGTCTGGGCGCGGCCTATGTGAAGGCGGTCAAGGACGTGCTGCCGCGCGAGGTGGGCGTGTGGGCTGTGGGCGGCACCGGCGCGGACACGATCGGCGAATGGCTGGCGGGCGGCTGCGAAGGCATCGGCGTGGGCGGCGCGCTCTACAAGCCGGGCGACGACGCGGCGACGGTCGGCCAGCGCGGCCGCGATCTGGTCGCGGCGTGGCAGGCGACGCTGCGCTGACAGTCAGGCGACCGTTTCGGGCACGTCCGCAGGTCTGTCCAGCACATCCCGAACCTTGGCGGCGAGATCGGCATAGCTGAAGGGCTTGGTCAGCAGGTCGACGCCTTCGTCCAGCCGGCCGTGATGGACGATGGCGTTGCGGGCATAGCCGGTGGTGAACAGGATCTTGAGGGCGGGCCAGCGCAGCTTGGCCGTGGCCGCCAGATCGGCGCCGGTCATGCCGCCGGGCAGGACGACATCTGTGAAGAGCAGGTCGACCGGTCCCTCGGCCGCCTCCAGCGCCGCCAGCGCGGTCGCGCCATCGGCGGCCGGGACGACATGATAGCCAAGGTCGCGCAGCACTTCGAAGGAATAGGCGCGGACATTATCGTCATCCTCGCATAGCAAGATGGTTTCCTGTCCGCCCGTCGCCGCGAACGCAGGCGTTTCCGGCGCGTCCTCCATGGTCGTGCAGCCATGATGGCGCGGCAGATAGAGCATGACGCTGGTGCCCTGGCCCGGCTCCGAATAGACCCGCATATGGCCGCCGGACTGTTTGATAAAGCCGTAGACCATCGACAGGCCAAGGCCGGTGCCACGCCCGACATCCTTGGTGGTGAAAAAAGGTTCGATCGCCCGCGCCAGCGTCGCGTCGTCCATGCCTTCGCCGGTGTCCGACACGCCGATCATGACATAAGGGCCGGGCGCCAGGTCGGTTTCGCGCGCGGCCTGCTGCGCATCGATATGGCTGTTGCTCACCTCGATCGTCAGCTTGCCGCCATCGGGCATGGCGTCGCGTGCGTTGACCGCAAGGTTCAGCAGCGCATTTTCCATCTGGTTGACGTCGACGGCGATGGGCCAGGGTTGGGGCGCCTCCATCGTCGTCACGCTGATGGTTTCGCCGAGCGTCCGGTGCAGCATGTCGGACATGCCCGCAACCAGCCGGTTGGGATCGGTCGGGCGCGGATCGAGCGGCTGGCGGCGGGAGAAGGCGAGCAGCCGCTGCGTCAGCACGGCCGCCTTGTCTGCGCCCGCCGCCGCGCGCGCCACCATGCGCTGAAGCCGGGCGTCGTCGGCGGGCAGCGCGCGTTGCAGCAGTTCGAGGTTGCCGGTGACGATCTGGAGCAGATTGTTGAAGTCATGCGCGACCCCGCCGGTCAACTGGCCCAGCGTCTCCATCTTCTGCGCCTGGCGCAGCGCAGCTTCGGCATCGGCCAGCGCGCGGGCATGGGCGCGCTGTTCGGTGACGTCGCGGGCAACGGCATAGATGATGTCGCCGTCGGGCGCGGCGGTCCAGCTGAAGGTGCGATAATCGCCGTCGCGCGTGCGGAATCGATTGTCGAATCGCAGCACCGGCTGGCCATGCGCCAGACCGTCAATCTGATCGCGGGTGGGCTGGATGTCGTCGGGATGCTCCATCCATTCGGCGGTGCGGCCGATCAGTTCCGCCTCGGTCCAGCCCAATATATCGGTCCAGGCCGGACTGGCCGCGAGCCAGACGCCGGTCGTGTCGGCGATCAGGAACGGGTCGCGCGCCAGCGCCCAGAGGCGGTTGCGGTCGGCCAGCATCGCCCGTTCCGCCAGGACGCGCTGGGTCGTCTCGCTGACGATGCACAGGACGCCGCCGATCGATCCGTCGGCTTCGAACACGGGGGAATAGCTGATGTCGAAATAGACGTCCTCGCCGCGCCCGCCGTCGCGCTCGATATAGAAGGGGCGATCCTTGGCATGGACGGTTTCGCCGGTGTCGAGGACGGACCGGAGCAGTGGACCGAGATCGGCCCACAATTCGCTCCAGCCTTCGCGCGCGGGGCGGCCCAAGGCGCGCGGATGTTTGTCGCCGATCGTCGGGACATAGCTTTCATTGTAGAGGGCGCAGAAGTCCGGGCCCCAGAACAGCACGATCTCCGCCCTGGACGACAGCATCAGGCGCACGGTCGAGACGAGGGTGGGCGACCAGCCGTCGACCGGGCCGAGCGGGGAGGACGCGTCGAGCCGGGCGGTGAGGGAGCCGATCGGCCCCTGTGCGGCGATCATCGCGGCTGTTCCCGGCGATGCGGCGGTCATCGAAAACCCCTGTAGAAAATCACGTTGGAAGGATACGCCTGCGGGGCGTTTTGTTTCCCCCCTCCACTGCCAGCGCCTGGGCTGATTTGTCCATGCCTATGTCGTGCAGGACGGCTTGAAAAGGGCAGGGCATGAGCGCATGGACCCGGCATGACAGTGTCTCCCTTCACCCGCGCCGCTCCGTCCGTTTCGCGTCCCGCCGCCATCGCCCGCTGGTTGCTGGTCGTCGCCCTGCTGGTCTTCTGCATGGTGGTCGTGGGCGGCATCACGCGGCTGACCGAATCCGGCCTGTCGATTACGCAGTGGAAGCCGATCACAGGCGCTATCCCGCCGTTGACCCACGACCAGTGGATGGAGGCGTTTCGCCTCTATCAGCAGATTCCCGAATATCAGCAGTTACGCCAGGGCATGACCCTGTCGGATTTCCAGTTCATCTTCTTCTGGGAATGGCTGCACCGGCTGCTCGGCCGCCTGATCGGCGTCGCCTTCGCCCTGCCGCTGGTCTGGTTTGCGGCGCGGCGGGCGATCCCGGCGGGCTATGGCGGACGGCTGGTTGCCTTGCTGGCGCTGGGCGGATTGCAGGGGGCGATCGGCTGGTGGATGGTGAAGTCGGGCCTGTCGGTGCGCACCGACGTCAGCCATTACCGGCTGGCGGTGCATCTGCTGACGGCGCTGTTCATCATCGGCGGGCTGGTGTGGACCGCGCTCGACCTGCGCGCGCTGGCGCGATCGCCACGGGCGCGGCCTGCTGCGCTGCGTCCCTTCGCGCTGCTGGTGCTGCTGGTGCTGCTGGTCCAGTTGATGCTGGGGGCCTTCACCGCCGGCCTGGACGCGGGCTATGTGTCGAACACCTGGCCGCTGATGAACGACCATGTCGTGCCCGAAGGCATCCAGTGGCTGGGGTCGCTCTGGGCCACGGTGTCGAGCGATCCCTATCTCGTCCATTTCCTGCATCGCTGGTGGGCCTGGGTGGCGGCGGTGGCGCTGGTCGTGCTGGCGCGGGGCGCGAAGCAGGCCGGGCAGCGGGGCGCATCGATTGCGATCAACGCGGCGGTCGGCACGCAAATCCTGCTGGGCATCGCCACCGTCATCAGCGGCATCGCGCTGCCGCTCGCCGTACTGCATCAGGCGGTCGGGGCGCTGGTCGTGGTCGCCGCCGCCTGGGGCGCCCATGCCGTGGGCGTGCGCCGTTGAGGCGGCTGCTCGCCGCCGCGCTGATCGTCCTCAGCCAGCCGGCGACGGCGCAGGGCATCGCCGTCCCCTTCGCGCCGCCCACGGACAGGGCGTTGGTCTATCGGATCGAGCAACATCGGCCGGTCGAAGGCGCGACCCGCCGGTTCAGCGCGATCCGCGACCTGAAGTTCGAGCGGGCGGACCAAGGCTATATCTTGCAGGCGACGCTGCGCGCCATCGACAGCGATGCGCCGGCCGCCGGGGCGGAGCCCTATCGCGCTGCGCTGACCCCCCTGATCGGCGTGGTTCTGCGGTTCCGGCTGGACGGGCAGGGGCGGATCGTCGGCCTCGACAATGTCGACGCCGCCTGGGGCGCGGTGCAGGCGGGAATCGACGCCATGCTGGCCACGTTCGCGCCCGATACGCCGCGGCACAAGGCGGCGGCCAATGTCCAGGCGCTGTTCGCCAGCCTGTCGCCCGACGGTCGGCTCGCGCTGCTGGCCGGCGAAGTCCAGCCGATATTCCTGTTCGCGGGCAGCACTGTGGAAGGCGGCGAAGGGCGCGGGTTGCGCACCGTGGCAGGATCGCCGCTGGGCCGGCCGGTGCCGGTCGAAGGCACGCTGCGCGTCGTCGGGCAGCCGGCCGATGCGCTGGACCTGGAGGAGAAGCTGGCGGGCGAGGGGGTGCAGGTCGGCATCCGGTATCGCCTGTCGCGGGCCAGCGGGCTGGTGGAAACGCAGCAGCGTAGCTTGGCCGTGGGCACGCTCGCCCTGACCGAAAGCCGCACGCTGACGCCCGCCAATTAGGGAGGGGTATTATTTTACCCGTCAGCAAAGGGGCCGAATCTCTTGACTTGTTGGGCCTCACCCGTCATTAGCGCCCCACTTCCGGGTGTCGGCGACGGCGCCCGGTTTCATTTTTATTCTGGAGTATTGGCACCATGAAGGCGCTGATGAAGACCACCAAGCCGGCGACCCCGGCAACGGTCGAAAAGAAGTGGGTCCTGATCGACGCCGACGGCCTCGTCGTGGGCCGTCTCGCTTCGACCGTGGCGAATATCCTGCGTGGCAAGCACAAGACCAGCTTCACGCCCCATGTCGATTGCGGTGACAATGTCATCATCATCAACGCGGGCAAGGTCAAGTTCACCGGCAAGAAGCTGACGGACAAGGTCTATTACAAGCACACCGGCTATGCCGGCGGCATCAAGGAAACCACGCCTGCCAAGATCCTGGAAGGCCGTTTCCCCGAGCGCGTGCTTGAAAAGGCCATCGAGCGCATGATCCCCCGTGGCCCGCTGGGCCGCCAGCAGATGCGCAACCTGCGCGTCTTCGCCGGCACCGAGCATCCCCACGAAGCCCAGAACCCCGAAGTGCTCGATTTCGCGTCGCGCAACCGCAAGAACAAGGTGGGTGCATAATGTCCGATAACCGCCAGTCCCTGTCCGACCTCGCGGCGATCGCCGCCGAAGCCGCTGCCGCTCCGGTCGCCGCTGCTGCTGCGCCTGCCGCTGCCGTGGAAGGTGAAGAAGCCGCTGCGCCGATCGCGCCGCCGGTTTCGACCATGCCGCTGCGCGAACAGGAAATCGACAGCCTCGGCCGCGCCTATGCGACCGGCCGTCGTAAGGATGCCGTCGCCCGTGTGTGGGTGAAGCCCGGCACCGGCAAGATCACGGTCAATGGCCGCGATCAGGAAATCTATTTCGCCCGTCCGACCCTGCGTCTGGTGATCAACCAGCCGTTCGGCGTGACCGATCGCAACGGTCAGTATGACGTGATCGCCACCGTCAAGGGCGGCGGCCTGTCGGGCCAGGCCGGCGCGGTCAAGCATGGCATCGCCCAGGCGCTGACCAAATATGAGCCTGCGCTGCGCAGCGCGGTCAAGGCCGAAGGCTTCCTGACCCGCGACAGCCGCGTCGTCGAGCGTAAGAAGTACGGCAAGGCGAAGGCCCGCCGCAGCTTCCAGTTCTCGAAGCGCTAAGCTTTTTCGAACATCAAAACAGGAAAGGGGCCGGTTTCCGGTCCCTTTTTTTTGTTGCGCGTACAGATGGAGCTATCCGTCCGCTGGCACCGCTACCTCGACCGCGCCCGGCGCGATCTTCACGGTCACCGGCGTCTTGGCCAGCACTTCGCCGTCGATCGAGATGCGCTGGCGGGGATGGGTCTCGATCCTGAACGACTTCCCGTGAAATTCCTCGGTATGGGCGTCGCGATCGCGCAGCTTGAAGAATTTGGCGTACCAGTCCCAGGCGAGGCGCGGCTTGCTGCGCCCGACCACTGCCTGGATCACGATTTCGCCGGTATCGACATCGGCATGGTCCGACAGTTCGACCCCGCCATGATAGGGGCCGTTGAGGACGCGCACCTCGGTCGACCACAGGCGGCGCTGATTTTCGCCATCGCCGATCGTCAGGCGGAAGGCGCGGAAGCCGACCGAACATTTGACCGCCCACATCAGATAGCCGATCCGCCCGAGATAGCGCTTGAGCTTGTGCGGCACGGTCTGGCCGATCATCGGCGACAGGCCCAATGAGGCCGCGTTGACGAAATAATCCTGGTCGATCATGCCCAGGTCCACGCGGCGTCGCTTGCCACCGGCGATGGCCTGCACCGCGCCGTCCAGGTCCAGCGGCAGGCCCAATGTCCGCGCGAAGCTGTTCGCGGTGCCCAGGGGCAATATGCCAAAGACGCAGTCCTTGCCGACGAATTCGTCCACCGTGCCGGACATGGAGCCGTCGCCGCCGCCCACGATCACCATCGGCGCGCCGCTGTCCACCGCCTCGCGCACGATCTGCGCCATCTTCTCCGGCTCTTCCACCGCATGGGCGGCGATCAGGCGGACGCCAGCGGTCTCCAGCTTCTCCTTCGCCTGTGCGAAATTATCCTGCCCGCGTCGGCTATGGGCATTGACGACCAATATGGCGTCCTTGGGAAGGGGTTTCGTTTCCATGCCGCAATAACTCCGTCCGATCGATTTCGGGTGCATCGAAAAGCATCGGGAAACCCTAGGCCATGGATTCGTTACCCTGGCATGGCTCGCATCGCGCATCTTTCCGATATTCATTTCGGCGCCAACGATCAGAGGATCGTCGACGCCGCCACCGCCTGGCTGGAGGCACGCCGTCCCGACCTTGTGGTCATCAGTGGCGACTTCACCCAGCGGGCACGGGTGGAGCAGTTCAAACAGGCGGCGGCCTGGCTGGGGCGGCTCAAGGCCGCAGGGCTGAAGACGCTGGTCATTCCGGGCAATCATGACGTGCCGCTCTACGATGTGGTGCGACGGTTTGCCGCGCCGCTGGATCGCTACAAACGCTATGTCAGCAACGATCTGTGCCCCTTCTACGAAGATGGCGAGGTCGCGATTCTGGGTCTCAACACCGCCCGGTCGCTGACGATCAAGGACGGGCGGATCAACCATGACCAGATGGACATGCTGCGCGATCGCTTCGCCAAGGTGGCGCCGGCCAAGACCCGCATTTTAGTGACACACCATCCGCTGTTTTCCATGCCGATCGGCCGGGGCGGGGAGTTGAGCGAGGCGGTCGGCCAGCATGACGATGCGGTCAAGGCGGCCTGCGAGGCCGGCGTGCATCTGGCGCTGGCCGGCCATTTCCACCGCACCTATGCGGAGGCTGCTCGCAAGATGGTGGAACATAGCGGTGGCGCGCTGGTGATCCAGGCCGGCACCGCCACGTCCACCCGACTGCGCAACGATGAGCCGCAAAGCTTCAACTGGCTGCATGTCCGCCGCAACAACGAGATGGAGTTGCAGGTGATCGTGTGGGACGGCACGGCGTTCCGGCGCGCGAGCCATGTGGAATATCGGCATGACGGTGAGACATGGGCGTCGCGGGAGATGACGGATGCGCCGACGGTGGGCGAGGTGGTTGGGATGAGTAGCAACCGATCCCCCGACTTGAATACAAATTTTTCGGGGTAGCTGCCATCCTGGGCCTGACCTAGGTCTTGGATATTATGAGCATGCAGATGACGGATATGGGCTGGTCGCTGACCGAAAAGGAGAAGCAGACGCTGCGCCTGATCGTCCGCGGCCATGATGCGAAGTCGATCGCGCGGAGCCTGGGCCTTTCCGTCCATACGATCAACGAGAGGCTGCGCGATGCGCGGCGCAAGATGGCGGTGTCGAGCAGTCGGGAGGCCGCCCGGATGCTGCTGGAGGCAGAGGGTGGCGATCCGGGCACGTCCCCCGATTATTTGGGGGACAGAGAAATCGGGGCAGACGCGCTTGCGGCTCAGGCGGATGAAGACGGCGCGCCGATCAGCGGCGCGGAGCGGACACCCCGTCCCTTCTGGATCATCATCGGAGTTATGCTCATGACGCTTGTCCTTGGCCTGCTGGCGCTTGCCGCCTTGCCGCAACTCGCTTCCGCACCCTCGTCACAGGCGCCGACCGCCACCGAGGCTGCGCCGCGCACGGAAGTGGTCGACGCCGCGCGACAATGGCTGATCCTGGGGGATCAGGGGCGTTGGGAGGACGGCTATCGAGCGACGGGATCATCTTTCCGCAAGGCCAATACGCCAGAGCTCTGGGCATCGGTGCAGGACAAGGTGCGCACCCCACTGGGCGCGCTGATATCCCGCGACCTGCTCAGTCAGGAATATCTGCTCGCCCCGCCCAACGGCTTTGAGATGGTGAAGTTTCGCACGCGCTTCGCCAACAAGGCCGAGGCGACGGAGTCGGTGACGCTGGAACGCGAAGATGGTGTCTGGCGTGTGGTGGCCGTCATGATCGAGTGACAGGCGAAAACGCTAGGCTTTCCCTTTGAGCGCGGCGGCCAGCGATACGGTCGCGCTGCCGCGCCGGGCCGGTCCCGCCTGGCTTGGGTCGGGTTTCCAGCCGGACAGATAGACCAGGGCCATCTGTTCCGCCGTCCGCCCGTCCGGGTCGGCGGCGTCGGTGAAATGGCCCGCTGCGCGCATCAGCACGGCGCGCGTCAGGGCCGGCGCGCGCGTCTCGAGGACATTGCCCGCGCTCATGAAGCGCAGGTCGTGCATCAGGCGCACGATGTCGCCATAGCGGATGGTCAGCGTCTCGCCGTCCGCGACCGGCATGGCGAAGCCGGCGCGGCTGAGCAGATCGCCGGCCGATCGCACATCGACCTGCGGGTGGACATGCTGGCCGGGCCGGTCGGCTTCGGCGGCGAGCAGGGCGGATTTGAGGCGGGGCAGGCTGCCCGCGCCCGCAAAGGCCGCGAGCATCAGCCCGTCGGGGCGCAGCACGCGCCGCATCAGGATCAGCGCGCCGGGCAGGTCGTTCACGCTGTCGAGCGTGCCGCAGGCGACCACCAGATCGAAACTGTCGTCGGCGAAGGGCAGGGCGTCCTCGTCCATCTGGACGCCGCCCGCCGCTTTGGCCGCAAGGAAGCCGGGATCGGCGCAGGCGACGCGCTTGCCCATCGCCTCCAGCGCCGCCTTCGCGCTGCCATCCGGGCAACCGATGACCAGCGCTTCGGGCAGGTCGCGCTGCACGTCCGTCAGGCGATCGAGCAGTTCGTCCAGCATCGCGCGATAGAGGAAGTCATGATCGGCGAAGGCTGGCAGCATCCGGTCGCGCTGGCGCGCACGCCGGGCGCGGTCGAAAATGTCGGGGCGGTTATCCATGGCGGGCCTTGTGCATCGGGCGCGAACTGCGGACAAGGCAGATGATGTCGCTCCTCCCGCTTCTCAAGGGCGTTTCGCAGCCTGTCGTCGATTATGCGCTGCCGCCGCGCTGCCCCGGTTGCGGCGCCATCGTCGGCGCGGATTTCGCCTTCTGCCTGTCCTGCTGGAGCGGCATGGAATTGCTGGGCGAGCCTTGCTGCGCCCGTTGCGGCGCGCCCTTCCCGCATGACATGGGCGCGGGGGCCGAGTGTGGCGCGTGCATGGCCGACCCGCCGCCCTGGGACAGCGCGCGCGCGGTGCTGGCCTATGGCGATGTCGCCCGGACGGTGGCGCTGCGGCTCAAATATGGACGGCGCATCGGCCTAGCGCGGCTGATCGCGCGGCAGATGCTGCGTCATGTGGGGGACGAGGAGGCCCTGATCGTGCCGGTGCCGCTGCATCGCTGGCGGCTATGGCATCGGGGGTTCAACCAGTCGGCGTTGATCGCGGATCATCTGGGACGGCTGACAGGCTGGCCGGTGGACAAGCGGGCGTTGCGCCGGGTGAAGCGGACCGCGCCGTTGCGGGGGATGAATCCCAGGGCGCGGGCGAAGGCGGTGCGGGGCGCCTTCGCATTGGCGGATGCGTCCGCGATCACGGGGCGGCGCGTGCTGCTGATCGACGATGTCCATACCAGCGGGGCGACCGCGGCGGCCTGCGCGCGGGTGCTCAAGCGCGGCGGTGCGGTGGACGTGCGGCTGTTGTGCTGGGCGCGAGTATTGCCGGATGCCGATGGAGAATGAGGCGCGGCGATTGACAAAGCGGCGCGTTCCCCCAATTTCATGGGAAAGGAGCGTCTTATCATCATGGCGAATGTCGAAATCTATACCAAGGCTTGGTGCGGCTATTGCGCCCGCGCAAAGGCGCTGCTGACCGACAAGGGCGTGGCGTTCGAGGAATATGACATCAGCATGGGCGGCCCCAGGCGCGACGAAATGCTGGAGCGCGCGCCCGGTCGAACCACCGTGCCGCAGATTTTCATCGACGGCCAGCATATCGGCGGCAGCGACGACCTGTCGGCGTTGAACCGGGATGGCAAGCTGGACGCGTTGCTGGGCCTGTGAGTAGCAGGATGCGCGCGGCGCTGTTCCAGATGACCAGCGGGATCGATCCCGCCGCTAACGCCGCCGCCATCGTCGAGATGGTGAAACGGGCGAAGGGCGAGGGCGCGGACATGCTGTTCACGCCGGAAATGGCGGGCTGCCTGGACCGCGACCGCAAGCGCGCGGCCGATACGCTGCGGAGCGAGGCGGAGGATGTGGTGCTGGCCGCCGTGCGCGATGCGGCGGCGCGCGAGGGGCTGTGGGTGCATATCGGTTCGCTGCCGCTGAAGGGCGAGCGGGCCGACGGGCGCTGGGCCAATCGCAGCTTCCTGATCGACGACAGCGGCGCCATCCGGGCGCGCTATGACAAGATCCATCTGTTCGACGTCGATCTGGCGACGGGCGAAAGCTGGCGCGAATCGTCGGTCTATGGACCGGGCGAACAGGTGGTCGCGGCGGACACGCCCTGGGGCCGGATGGGCTTTTCCATCTGTTACGACATGCGCTTTCCCGACCTTTATCGCGCGCTGACCAATGCGGGGGCGACGATCCTGCTGGCGCCTGCCGCCTTCACCGTGCCGACCGGCCAGGCGCACTGGCATGTGCTGCTGCGCGCGCGGGCGATCGAGGCGGGCTGCTATGTCATCGCGACCGCGCAGGTGGGGACGCATGCCGATGGGCGGACCACCTATGGGCATAGCGTGGTGATCGATCCCTGGGGTGACGTGCTGCTCGACATGGGCGACGCGGCCGGGCTGGGACTTGCGGAATTGGACCTGACGCGCATAGGGGATGTGCGCGGGCGCGTGCCGGCGCTCGCTAACCGCCGTATGATACCGAAGGATGTGACGATTTCGTGATCGTGTTCGACCTGAAATGTGCGGGCCAGAGCCATGTGTTCGAAGCATGGTTCGGGTCCAGCGCCGATTATGAGGATCAGAAGGCGCGGGGCCTGCTCGCCTGCCCGCTATGCGGCGATGTCGATGTGACCAAGGCGGTGATGGCCCCGGCGGTCGGTGCGAAGGGCAACAGCCGCGCGGTCGCTGTGCGCGAGGAACTCGCCGCGCCGGCGATGAGCGGCGCGGACCAGGCGAAGATGAAGGCGCTGGTCGAGGCGCTGGCGACCGCGCAGAGCAAGGCGCTGGAGGACAGCACCTGGGTCGGGCGTGGCTTCGCCGAGCAGGCGCGCGCGATGCATTATGGCGAAAAGGACCGCAGCAGCATCCATGGCGAGGTCGCCCCGGCCGAGGCCAAGGCGCTGATCGCCGAGGGGGTGGAGGTGGCGCCGCTGCCCTTTCCCGTGATCCCGCCGCAGGCCAAGAATTGAGCCATTAATTGACCGCACAGAATTGACCGGGCGCGCCGCGCGCAATAGAGCCGTCGCCGGGCACCCGTAGCTCAGCAGGATAGAGCATCAGATTCCTAATCTGAGGGCCATGGGTTCGAATCCCGTCGGGTGCACCATTACCCTTTTAGGGCTGGAAATGTCCTCTAACGCCTTAAAAGGCAGGGATATCTCGGGTGTTTGAAAGCCGGATTCCCGCGAGTAGATCAGGTTCCCGGCAAAGACCAGTTTCAGCATGGCACGACGGTCCTCCAATTGACCAGTTTTCCAAAGATTCCAAGGATTTGAGAGAAACTCCATCGAGGTTTGAAAAACCTCGTCATAGTCGCGTGCGGGCGTGCCGCATTTCGCGATGTTTTCGACCAGAATCAGCTTGTCGCGTTCCAGTTCAACAACCTTGCGTTCATACGCACTGATAACGGTGGGACTGTTGGCCTCCACGATGCGGTCAAGAAACTGGCCGATCTTCTTTTCCACGGCGGCGGTTTCCAGTTTCAGCGCCGTGCGGCGTTCTTTCGCTTCCTTGGCGCGACGATCCCACAGATCGCGGAACATGGCGGACGCAAGCTGCACAAGCTCGCGTGCAGGCGTCAGGGAGGATACAAGGGCTTCCAGAGACTCCTCCACCTTTGCCCGCGCTATGGACTTGCCGTTGCTGTCGCATCCATGCTGGCGGCACATATAATAGGGGTAACGGCCACCTTTTCCCTTGGACCATGTTGCGGTCATGGGATGGTGGCAATCGCCGCAGGCGACAAAACCGCGCATCGGGAAATCGGCGTTGATGTCCTTGCGGGAAGGCGCGCGGGCCTTGCCCGCAAGGCGATCTTGAATGAGGTCGAAGGTTTCGAGGGAGATCAGTGCTTCATGCTGCGCTTTGCGCAGCGACAGGTTCCAGCGCGGCACTTCCAGATAGCCAGCATAGAGGGGCTGGGTCAGAATTTGCGTGGCGCGTTCATTGGGGATCAGCCCTCGCCGATCTTTAGGGAATAGGGGGTTGGCCTCAAGGAACCGTTTGACCTCCGCCTGCGAACCGAAACGCCCGCTGGCGTATCCTTCCAGTGCTTCCTTGACGATGGACGCCAGCGGCTCGTCTCGAACCAGCGCCTTGCCGCCGCCAGAGGCTTTTTCGTAGCGATAGCCCACAGGAGCTTGGAAGACCCAATAGCCGTTCATGGCGCGGGCGCGCATTCGGGTCATTGTCTGCTCGGCGTTCTTGCGACGATGCTCGCCTGCAAAGGCGGCTTCGATGATTTCGAGAATATCATCGTCGGGATCATCCGCGAAAACGCGCTTGGGCGATTCCAGCTTACCGCCCGCTTTTGCGATAGCGTCACGGATGGCGTAGTGAGTACGCAGCGATCGCGCCAGACGATTGGGATCATCAACGATGACAACGGTCTGCCCTTTGCAGCCCTTCAAGAAGGCGAGCATTGCCTTGATCCCGGCTCGGTCCGCCGATTTGCCGGTGAAATCGTCGCGGAACACCCTCATGACCTCATAGCCCATGCGATCCGCATATTCGCGGCAGGATGTTTCCTGACTGCTTAACCCGTCACCCCTAGTAACCTGCTTTGCATGACTCACGCGACAGTAGATCAGGGCTGGTTGTCTGGCATCGCGTGTCATGGCTCAATGGTTCCTAACTGGTTGAAGGCGCTTTCAACGCCATCAGTTCGAGCGTCAGCGGTTTGATTTTCAGGATTATCTCCAATCGTAACACGATCCAGCAGCAAGTTGGCATTGATTTTACCAACAGATTGCAAAGTTATTTGATCGGTTTGAACGTGAAAAGCATGATCTACAAAGTAAGACAAGATAGAATGGACAATATCTATCAGCGTGTCCATTTCTTGAATGGGTAGATTAAGGCTAGCAATGTATTGCCTGTATCGTTCTCTGTCTTCATGCATTTGTGGTTGGCTGGATTGGTAGGACATTTATCCTATTCCTATCACAAAATGTTTTTAAACTGTACAAAGTTTCCTGCTGCACTGCACAACCGCCGGGTTGCGAGTGCGGCCTGGGCTCACACCTTCTTGTCAAGACAGCAGGCTCCACCGCGATCTCCCCACCATTGACAAAGTGGAAAGCGGGTACAGGTCTGTGGCCCTACCTTGTTGGTCAAAGCAGAAAGGTCAAACCGGCAAAGGCGAGACAAAAGGGCGCGCTTGTCGCGCCGCACATTCGGAGCCGACATCTTTTCTTCCTCAAACATGCAATCGATGCGGCAATCTTTGACTCGCTTTGATGGTACGGGATAGCCATTTTCGTCACGGCTTGTTTTGACTAGGATTTCACGGGATTCCACGTCTTTTCACGGGAGCGCCAGATTGATGGATGATAACTCAAGTGATGGTCTCCAGTTTAATGAATCCACGCGTGTTGTCGAAGCTATACGTCGTGTATCTAGACGATTAATTTCCGAACATGGCCTATCTCCTAATCGGCAAGCCACGGAGATGAATGCATCTATTCCGAAGAACGGAAGTGTACATGGAGTTAGATCTGCGGCCATACCTTCTTCTACATGGAATGAATTCGTAAAATTAGGTTCGGTCCGTAAGAAAATTAACGCTGTAGCTCTCAGAATAGCTTGGGAGTGGATGATAAAATATTATAAAGAAATTCTGAAGGAAGAAATTCTGAAGGAAGAAATGGGAGAAGGAGAAGTAAATCTTCATGAGGAAAATGAAGTTAAAAATTATCAAGTAGAAAAATCAGATGCCGATAATATAATTTATAATAGAGTATTTAATGGAAAAATAGAAATATTCGATGGTATGTACAGTATAATGGAGGATACAGAGGATAAAAAAGAATATTATACAGGGCGTATATTTGTTAACTATCCAGAAAATGAGATTGTTAATATAGGAATAAGGTACTTTTTAAATTGGGATAAGAGTCAATATCAAATTTTGTGTAAATGCATTCCTCACAAAACTGGGTATGTATTGGCTGGGTCAACTGAGCCAGACGGCTATATGTTTGTAATGCAGATAGACGTTGGTCCTTTTCCAATGTCCGACGAAGATGACCTTAACGCTGAAATTTCAGTTATTGATAGAACAGGTAATCCATATAAGCGACGATGTATTTTAAGGAAGTATATTTCCCGATACTAAATATATTGACATTTATGATATATTATGAAATTATTATGGTTGGAGATTGAAATTTGGATCAAGAGCCTCGTCAGGCATTTTTAAGAGTTAGTGAAATCGTTTCTATCATTGATGAAATTGATGGGAATACTACCGTCCATATGCGGGATGGTAGAGAGTTTTGTGTGATCGCATCCGGTGCTCTTGAATGTTGGATGCATATTAAAGATGTGATCGATCCAGATTTGATATCTG
>NZ_JAIQXR010000034.1:0-29677 GCF_020166615.1 Sphingobium sp. 3R8
GAATTCGGCTCGGATGGAGAACAAAAACGGAAACTTCGAATGGTGGCCGCAGGAGCGGCGCTGGGCGCGATTCTGCTTCCGGCATATAATCCTATGCCTATGGCTGCAAATGGCGCTCAGCGGGCTTCTGGCGAGGTCGTTTTTTCAGGCGTCCGACCAAAGATCCGCGGTTTGCGGATCGGCTAGCGGATCCGGCGATGCTGCAGGGTGGCGAATATGGGTCACCGGGATAGTATAATTGCGGTAGCTGCTCTGCCCCGTGCGCTCCACGAGCAGTCCGGCGTCGGTCGCGATGCTCAGCAATTTGATCGCTCCGGCCGAGGTCACGCCGAGTTGGCGGGTGACGAGCGTGCTGCTGACGACAGGCCGCGACATCGCCAGCATCAAAAGCTCCTTCAGGCGACCGGGCCGACGGCGTGATGCGATATAGGTCGCAGCTCGCTCCGCATAGATACGCAGTCGCGCTTCCTGATCGAGATGGTCCCGGGCGCCTAGCGCAATGGCCTGGAGCCAAAGGCGGTCCAGTTGGGACTGCCCAGCGATCTTCCAGGCGGCGCCGCTGACTTGAAAGCCCAGCGCAACGAGGCCGCCGAAGGATGCATCCCACCGGCCCGGACCGTTGCGATCACCGATCAGGAAGCTGGCGACAACATCCCCTCGACCGATCGGCGCGCGTCGCCGCCATGCCAGCGCCAGATGGGCGCCATGGATCAGGGGCGGGGCGGGGGGCAAGGCGGCCGCTTCCGCCTGCCATTGCGCCACGCGCGGCCGAATGTCCCCGATCGACAGGCCGGGCGTCGCCCATCGGCCGGCGCTGGCGGGCGCATCATCAACGCCCAGCCAATCGAGCAGGCCGATGCTGTCGGTGCGTAGCGTGTCGAGCGTCACCGGCGCGCCGACGGCCTGCCGCCAATGGGTAAGATCGAAGGGTGCGCCGCCGATGCTGCCGTGGCCATCGACGGTGAATGCGTTTGCCTCAACCGATGTGGAGTCGATCCACGCCAGGGCCTGGCGTTCGGCAATGAAGCATCGTATCTTCCAAGGGCGGCGTACCGGACTGAGCCGCCGTCTCTCCTCGATCCGCGCCAGCGCAGCCTGGGCGTCGGCATAAAGGGATAGAAGAGGGGTATCGCCCTCCATCCCATGTTGGAGATATCTGTCAGACGACGATTCATCCATAAATATCGATATCCACAATATATTGTTTTAAATCAATTGTATAGCGCAATATGTTAAACGATAATGGCGTTTAGGCTAGTCCAGTCCTACATTCGATCGGGGCGATCGCCAATCCTCCATCTTTCGAACAGATTGGCGCAGGCGCCCGACCCGCCTATGCCGGGGCATGTCCATCGCCATCCTTTTGGCCATTCTCTATGCCGCGCTGCTGTTCGGCGGCGCTGCATTGGCCCACCGCTATCGCGCCCGGTTGAGCGGATCGCGCTGGCGTGTCCATGCCTATGGGCTGGCGCTGGCCGTCTATTGCACCAGCTGGACCTATTTCGGTGCGGTCGGGAGTGCGGCGACGGGCGGGTGGGACTATCTGCCCATCTATCTCGGTCCGGCACTGGTGATGGCGCTGGGCGGGCGTTTCCTGCGCCGGCTGCATGTCGAGGTGCATCGCGACGGCGCAATCTCGATCTCCGACTTCATCGGGTCTCGCTTCGGCAAGAGCCGCGCGATCGCGGCGCTGGTCACGATCATCCTGCTGTTCGGCACCATTCCCTATGTCGCGCTGCAATTGCGGTCGGTCGCCTTCAGCTTTGCGCTGGTGTCGCATACGCCCGAGAGCACGGCGCCACTGATCGGCGCGTCGGCCGCGCTGGCGCTGTTCGCGATCCTGTTCGGCGCGCGCCGCTATCAGGTGGCGGGGCAGAATGAGGCGATCCTGTTCGCGGTGGCGACGGAGTCGGTGTTGAAACTGGTGGCGCTGTTGCTGGTGGCAGGTCTGGCCGGGTGGCTGCTGTGGAGGATTCCGATAGCGCAAGTGGGAACGGGGATCGCCGTCTTTCGCAGCGGCTTTTCGCCGGGGCGGCTGGATGGCGATTTCATCGTCACGACGCTGCTGTCGATGCTCACGATCATCTGCATGCCGCGGCACTTCTTCATCAGCATCATGGAGGCGCGGGGAGCCGACGACATATTGCGCGCGCGCTGGGGGTTCATCGCCTATCTGCTGGTGACGGTGCTGGCGGTGTTGCCGATCGCTGCCGCGGGCCTGGCCCTGTTAGGCGAAGGAAGCGCGCCGGATCTGTTCGTCCTCAGCCTGCCGCAGCATTTCGATTTTCCGGGGCTTGCGCTGCTGGTCTTCTTCGGTGGCCTCTCGGCGGCGATGGCGATGGTGGTGACGGAAGTCGTCGCGATCTCCAGCATGATCTCCAATGACCTGTTCGCGCCGATCCTGCTGCGTCGCGCCGCCGGCCGTGCGCATATGGGCGAACGACTGCTGTGGATAAGGCGCAGCGCGATTGTCGCGCTGGTCGTCGCCGCCACCCTCTACGCCATGGCGACGCCGTCGACGACCCGGCTCGCTTCGGTCGGGCTGATCGCTTTCGTCGCGATCGCGCAATGCGCGCCCGCGCTGATCTTCGCCGTCTATCGGCCCCACAATGACGCGATGGCGGGCGGGGCCGGGTTGGCGACCGGCTTTGCGATCTGGATGGGAACATTGTTCCTGCCGGCCGTAGATCTGCTACCCAACTGGCTCGACCGCTGGAACGGCGTGAACGCAGTCACGCTCGGCACGGTCATCAGCCTGGGTGGCAATCTCCTGGCCTATATGTTCGTGTCCGCGCGCGGAGTGGGCGCCGCCGCCTTGGTCCGGCAGCGGGGTATCGCACCGATCGGGACGATGGCGGCGCTGGGCGACCTCGTGACGCGCTTCGTCGGGAGTGAAGCGGTCGCCGACGCCTTTGGCGGCCAGCATCTGGAAGAACGGCCGATCGATCGCAGCAGCGCGCGCGCGGCCGAACGGTTGATCGGCAGCGTGGTGGGGGCGTCCTCCGCCCGCGCGATCATGGCATCGGCCATTTCAGGACAGGGCATGGGCTTTGCCGACGTGGCGCAGATGCTGGATGCGTCAGGCCAGTCGCTGCATTTCTCGCAGGGGCTGCTTGCCGCGACGTTGGAAAATATCGATGTCGGCGTCAGCGTGATCGACCGCGATCTCCGGCTGGTAGCGTGGAACAGCCGCTATCTCGACCTATTTCGTTACGAACATGGAATGATAAGGGTAGGGGTGCCGGTCGCAGAGCTGATCCGCTTCAATGCAGAACGGGGCGATTGCGGTCCCGGCGAGGTGGAAGATCATGTCACCCGGCGCCTCGGTCACATGCGCAGCCGCAAGCCGCATAGTTTCGAGCGGCACCGCACCGATGGTCGTGTCATCAAGACGGTCGGCGGAGCGATGCCCGATGGTGGCTATGTCATGAGCTTCACCGACATCACGATCGAGGCGCAGGCGCGGGCCGCGACCGAGACGGCGCGGCGCGATCTGGAACGGGCGGTAGCGCGGCGGACGGCGCAACTGTCCGACGTCAATGCTCAGCTGGCGGAGGCGATGGCGGACAAGACGCGATTCCTGGCGGCGGCGAGCCATGACCTGTTGCAGCCGCTCCATGCCGCGATGCTCTTTTCCGCCGCGTTGCGCCGACGGCTGGACGAGCCGGAACAGGCGATGCTGGCGCGGCTCGACCGATCGATCGAGGCCGCCAACGACCTGTTGCGCGCGCTGCTCGACATATCGAAGCTGGACGCGGGCGGGATCACGCCGCAACCGACTCGTTTCGCCGCGCGGACGATACTGGTCGATGTGGTCGAAAGCCTGCGGCCATTGGCGGCAGAGAAGGGGCTGTCGCTGCGTGTGGGGGCAGGGGATGGCTGGGTGGAGACGGACCGGTCGCTGCTGCGGTCGATCGTCCAGAATTTCGTAAGCAACGCGATCCGCTATACCGAACGAGGCGGCATCGTCGTCGCGGCGCGGCGGCGCGGCGGGCATATGCGGATCGAGGTGCGCGACAGCGGCATCGGCATCGCGCCCGACAAGCTGGACATCATCTTCCGCGAATTCGAGCGGCTGGGGCGTGGGAGCGAGAATGGCATCGGCCTGGGGCTGGCGATCGTGGAGCGCTCCGCCGCGCTGATCGGCGCGAAGGTGGGCGTGTGGTCGCAGGAGGGCAGGGGGAGCTGTTTTGCGATCGGCCTGCCGCGGATCGAGGCAGTAGACGCGAGGCCATTGCCGCCCGAGGGAGCGGTGACGCGGGAAACGAAGTGCCTGCGGCTGCTGGTAGTGGATGACGACAGCGCCAATCGCGCGGCTATGCGCGCTGCCCTGGAGGCCATGGGCCACACATGCATGACGGCATCGGGATATGGCGAGGCGCTGGCCGTGACCGGGACGCTTGACGGCGCGCTGGTGGATTTTGCGTTGGGCGACGAGCGTGACGGGATCGCGCTGATCGATGCGCTGCGCGGACAGCGCCGGAATCTGCAGGTAGCGCTGGTGACGGCGGAGCAGGGCGTACATATGCTGGAGCGGGCGCGGGAGCGGGGCATTGCGATATTGGCCAAGCCGCTGGGCGGGGCGGTGCTGGACCAGTGGATCGCCGGTCTGGGACAGGACGGACCAGGTTCAGTATGAACGGTCCTGTCAAAGACCGCGCCGAGCGACTTGATGCGCGACATAGACGGCAACGCCTGTCTTTGACGCCATAAAGAAGAAGGGGTGAACGGGAATGGAGGCGCTACCGGCCCGCACCCAGACCCAGCGCGCGCGCGGCCAGCGCTGCCTGGGTGCGGTTTTGCACGCCCAGTTTGGCGAGGATCGTGGTCATGTGCGACTTGATCGTGGATTCCGCGACGCCCAGATCAAAGGCGATCTGCTTGTTGAGACGACCATCGAGCACGCCCAGCAGGACGCGCAACTGGGTGGGGGTAAGCGCGGCGACCTTGTCGGCCATGGCGTCCGTTTCGCCGGCGGGCAGGGACGGCGGGCTTTGGCCGCCGAGCGCCGCGGCGATCGCTTCCTCCATGACCGATAGCGGCTGGTCCTTGCCGATGAAGCCGACCGCGCCATAGCGGCGGGCTTCGGGCGAGGCGATCTGCGCCTCCGCGCTGGAGATGACGAGAATGGGGACGGAGGGGCGTTCGGCATGGAGCAGGGCGACGCCCGAAAATCCGGCCGATCCAGGCATTTTGAGGTCGAGCAGGACGAGCAGCAGGTCGCTGGTCGCGATTGACACCTCGACGGCGCGGTCCAGCGTCGCGGCTTCGATGATGCGGGCCTGGGGCGCGACCGCTTCCACCGCCATGACCAGGGCCTGACGAAAGAGCGGATGATCGTCCGCCACCAATATCGCGCCGTTTGTCGTCAGCGTCGGGCTCCTCTCCGAGCGGCCATCTGGCCGATCTGCCACCGCCCGGAATAGGGACTTGCCCCCGAGCGGGGCAAGTTCTTTCGATCAGGCGTTGGCGAGTTGGCTGTCGGCGATCAGCTTGTCGACCACTGACGGATCGACCAGAGTCGATATATCGCCCAATGCGCCGGTTTCCCCTTCCGCGATCTTGCGCAGGATGCGGCGCATGATCTTGCCCGATCGGGTCTTGGGCAGCCCTGGGGCGAACTGGATGATGTCGGGCGTGGCGATCGGTCCGATTTCGTTGCGGACCCAGGCGACCAGCAGCTTGCGCAATTCGTCCGACGGCTCCTCGTTCGCGTTGAGCGTCACATAGGCATAGATGCCCTGGCCCTTGATCGGGTGCGGCATCCCCACGACGGCGGCTTCGGCGACCTTGGCATGGGCGACCAGCGCGCTTTCAACCTCCGCCGTGCCCATACGGTGGCCCGACACGTTTATGACGTCATCCACCCGGCCGGTGATCCAATAATAGCCGTCCGCGTCGCGACGGGCGCCGTCGCCGGTGAAATAGCGGCCCGGATAGGTGGTGAAATAGGTCTGGAAGAAACGCGCATGGTCGCCATAGACGGTGCGCATCTGGCCTGGCCAGCTTTTGGCGATGCAGAGATTGCCTTCCGTCGCGCCCGCCAGCTCCTTGCCTTCGGCATCGACCAGCAGGGGGTGGACGCCGAACAGCGGCTTCGTGGCGGAGCCGGGCTTCAGGTCGGTCGCGCCGGGCAGGGGGGCGATCAATATGCCGCCGGTTTCCGTCTGCCACCAGGTGTCGACGATCGGGCAGCGGCCTTCGCCGACGACGCGATGATACCATTCCCAGGCTTCGGGATTGATCGGTTCGCCGACGCTGCCCAGGATGCGGAGGGACGCGCGGCCGGCCGCCTGCACATAGGCGTCGCCTTCGCGCATCAGCGCGCGGAGCGCAGTGGGGGCGGTGTAGAATATCGACACGTTCCACTTGTCGCATACCTGCCAGAAGCGGCTATGGTTCGGATAGTTGGGGACGCCTTCGAACATCAGGGTGGTCGCACCATTGGCGAGCGGACCGTAGACGACATAGCTGTGGCCGGTGACCCAGCCGATGTCGGCGGTGCACCAATAGACCTCGCCGGGGCGATAGTCGAACACATGTTCGTGCGTCATCGACGCCCAGAGCAGATAGCCGCCGGTCGTGTGCAACACCCCCTTGGGCGTGCCGGTGGAGCCGGAGGTGTAGAGGATGAAGAGCGGGTCTTCGGCGCCCATGGCTTCGGGCGCATGGTTGGTGGCGGCGGCGTCGCGGGCGGGGCCGTAGAAGAGATCGCGGCCTTCCACCATATTGACGTCGGCGCCGGTGCGCTGGACGACGATGACCTTTTCAACCGAACTGCAATGGGCGAGCGCAGCATCGACATTGGCCTTGAGCGCCACCCGCTTGCCGCCGCGCAGCCCTTCGTCGGCGGTGACGACCAGGCGGGAGTCGCAGTCGCGAATGCGGCTGGCGAGACTGTCGGGGGAGAAGCCTGCGAAGACGATCGAATGAATCGCGCCGATGCGGGTGCAGGCCAGCATGGCGAAGGCGGCTTCGGGGATCATCGGCAGATAGAGGGTGACCCGGTCGCCGCGCCGGACGCCATGGCTTGTGAGCACATGGGCGAAGCGACAGACTTCCTCATGCAGCTGGGCGTAGGTGATGACGCGGTTGTCGGCGGGATCATCGCCTTCCCAGATGATCGCGGGCTGATCGCCGCGTGTAGCCAGATGGCGGTCGATGCAGTTGGCGCTGACGTTGAGCTGGCCGTCGGCGAACCAGCTAATGCCGAAATCGGATTCGTTGAAGCTGCTCTCGTCGACTTTGGTGAAGGGGGTGATCCAGTCGAGGCGCCCGGCCTGTTGCCGCCAGAAGGCATCGGGATCGGACGCAGCCAGCGCATGCATGGCGGTGGCTCTCGACGCGGTGATGCGGGCGTCGGCAACCAGGGCAGCGGGGACGGGGTATAGCGCTTCGCTCATTTGTCGAGAACCTCTCCAGCTCTTTGCCCTAGCGTAACGCATGAACACAGGACCGGCATCCTCGACCAAAGTCGGACGGCCTTCCCACCATGGTCCGCCTTCTCCGCGCCCCTGCATCGTCCGCATGATGCAGCCATGGCCGGATCGCCACCAACCCCGCAGAGACGGGTCGATCCGGCGGGAGAGGATATATGGCGCGACCCCCGTCGGCGCAGGCGACGATCGATGGATATTGGCGGCGTAGCGCTGCGATCGGCGCGTTGGCCGCCGCCATCGTCGCCTGGCCGGATGCCATGGCGCAGACCCCGCGCGAGGCGGAACTGGAGGTGCGGTTGAACCAGCTGGAGGCAGCGGTGACGGCGCTGAAGACCGAATTGACGCGGGCGCGGACCGACCAGCAGGCGTCGGCGCACATGGCCCAAAAGGCCGACGATCGCGTCGCCGCGCTGGAGGATGAACCGGCGACGGACGGTTTTCAGATCGGTGGCACGACTTTCAGGATCGGTGGATTCGTCAAGATGGTGGGCAGCGCCACCCGTTATGACGACGGCGCGGTGCCGGGCGGCGCGCTGGGCAAGGAATTCTACCTGCCGCAGCAGATTCCGGTGGGCGGCCGGAGCAGCCGCGACATGATCGGTCATGCGCGGCAGAGCCGCTTGTTCTTCGAGACGGAGACTGTGGTGGGCGCAAAGGCGCTCAAGAGTCATATCGAGTTCGACTTCGGACTGGCCACGGCGCCGGTCGGGGCGCAAAGGGCGACCAATCCCTATACGCCGACGCTGCGTCGCGCCTTCTTCACCTATGGCGACTGGCTGGTGGGACAGGAATGGACGGCTTTCCAGAATCCCGCGCTGCTGCCCGAAACGACCGATTATGTCGGGCCGATGGAAGGGACGGTCTTCGTCCGCCAGATGGTCGCGCAATATCGCCGGTCGCTGGGCGACGGCCTGTCGCTTACCCTGTCGGCGGAGAATCCCCAGACCGAAACCGTGACGCCGGCCGCCGCGGATCTGGTCGATCATGACAATGACAGGATGCCTGACCTGGTGGCCAAGCTCGCCTATGAGGGGGCGGGCGCGGAATGGCATGTCGCCGGTCTGATGCGGACGCTGTCGGTGGACGATGCGGGTGCGGGCGACAGAGCGATGGGCTGGGGCGTCAGCGGCGGGGCGCGGATCGATTTCGGACCGCAGGGGCGGCATGATCTGCGCGTTCTGGCGACCTATGGCCGGGGAATCGGCCGCTATCTGGGACTGGGCGCGGTCGCCGATGTGGTCGATGATCCGGCGCGGGCGAACCGGCTGGGGCTGGTCAGCAACCTGTCGGGCTATGCCGCGGTGAAACTGGGCTGGACCGACAGTCTGCGCTCAACCGTCATGGCGGGCTATCACCGCGCTTATTATCCGTCCGATTTCACGGTGCCGGGGCTGGCGGACAGGGCGGCCTATAGCCTAGCCGGCAACCTGTTCTGGACACCGGTCGAGCATCTCGACCTCGGCATCGAATATCGCCATGCTCAGCGGGACGTCGTCAGTGGCCTCAGTGGCCAGATGGACCGGCTTGAGATGGCGGCCAAATATACATTCTGACTTAGGTTTACGCGATTTCACCTGACGGGAAATCGCTTTTGAAAGGAGAGGGGCTTATGGCGACGACCTGTGACGACGGTCAGCCGAAACATCATGCGGCGAGCCAGAACGAGAAACTCGTCATCGCGGCGTCCTCATTGGGGACGGTGTTCGAATGGTATGATTTCTATCTCTACGGGCTGCTGGCCACCTATATTTCCGCCCAGTTCTTTTCGGGCGTGAACGAGACGACCGGCTTCATCTTTGCGCTGGCGGCGTTCGCGGCGGGTTTTGCGGTACGGCCGTTCGGGGCGCTGGTGTTCGGGCGGATCGGCGATCTGGTCGGGCGCAAGAATACCTTCCTCGTCACCATGGGGATCATGGGCCTGTCGACTTTCGCGGTGGGCCTATTGCCCAGCTATGCCAGCATCGGCGTGGCGGCCCCCATCATCCTGATCATCATGCGGCTGGCGCAGGGGCTGGCGCTGGGCGGCGAATATGGCGGGGCGGCGACCTATGTCGCGGAACATGCGCCGGAGGGGAAGCGCGGGCTTTATACCAGCTGGATCCAGACGACCGCGACCTTCGGCCTGTTCGCGGCGTTGCTGGTGGTGATCGGTTTCCGCTTTGCGTTGGGTGAAGAGGCGTTTGCGGCCTGGGGATGGCGTCTGCCGTTCCTGATTTCGATCCTGCTGCTGGGCGTGTCTATGTGGATACGCTTGCAGCTCAACGAAAGCCCGGTCTTCCAGAAGATGAAGGAGGAGGGCACGACGTCCAAGGCACCGCTGACCGAAGCGTT
Organism: Sphingobium sp. 3R8; assembly: GCF_020166615.1. NCBI lineage: Bacteria > Pseudomonadati > Pseudomonadota > Alphaproteobacteria > Sphingomonadales > Sphingobiaceae > Sphingobium > Sphingobium sp. 3R8. The sequence continues at coordinate 9,771 of NZ_JAIQXR010000034.1, forward strand.
CGGGCAATGGGGCAATCTGCGCTGGGTCATCATCGCGCTGCTGGGCGCGGTCATGGGGCAGGCGGTGGTCTGGTATGCCGGGCAATTCTATGCGCTGTTCTTCCTGGAAAAGACGCTGCGGGTGGATGGGGCAACGGCCAATATCCTGATCGCCATCGCGCTGGCGCTCGCGACGCCCTTCTTCGTGTTCTTTGGCTGGCTGTCGGACAAGATCGGGCGCAAGCCGATCATCCTGGGCGGGTGCGCGCTGGCGGCGATCACCTATTTCCCGCTGTTCGGGGCGCTGACGAGCGCGGCCAACCCCGCCCTGGCGACGGCGCAGGCGTCCGCGCCGGTGACGATCCTGGTCGACCAGGCGCAATGTTCGTTCCAGTTCGATCCGGTGGGCAAGAACAAGTTCGACGGATCGAGCTGCGACATCGCCAAGGCCTATATGGCCAAGACCGGCATCAGCTACGACAATGTCGAAGCGCCCATGGGCACCCCGGCGGTCGTCAAGGTCGGCAGCGCCAGCTTGGCCGTGCCCGATCCCAAGGCGCTGGCGGGCGCAGAGAAGGCGGCGGCGATCGCCGCTTTCCAGGGCCAGTTGAAGGCGGGGCTGGCGCAGGCGGGCTATCCGGCCAAGGCGGACAGTGCGCAGATCAACAAGGTCGCGGTCGTGGCGATCCTGTGGGCGCTCGCGATGCTGGTGACGATGGTCTATGGCCCGATTGCGGCCATGCTGGTGGAGCTGTTCCCCAGCCGCATCCGCTACACTTCGATGTCGTTGCCCTATCATATCGGCAATGGCTGGTTCGGCGGCTTCCTGCCCACCACCGCCTTCGCCATGGTCGCCGCGACCGGGGATATCTATTACGGACTCTGGTATCCGGTCGTCATCGCGGCGGCGACGGTGGTCATCGGGCTGTTGTTCCTGCCGGAAACCTTCCGCCGGAATATTGACGACTGAGACGGCGAGTTGGACAATTGAAATGAAAAGAGCGGTGCCCACAAGTGCCGCTCTTTTCATTATATATCAATTACTTATACTTCTTCCGGCCAGTAGAGGCGCATCGGGTTGTCGATCAGCAATTTGCGCTGAAGTTCGACGGTCGGCGCGATGCGCGGGATCATGTCGACCAGATGGCCGTCGTCCGGGATAGCGTCCTGCATATTGGGGTGCGGCCAGTCGGTGCCCCACAGGACGCGGTCCTGATAGTCGGCGACCAGCGGTGCGACCGCGTCGGCGAAGGCGTTCCAGGGATCGCCAGCAGGATCGAGCCGGTCGGGGCAGGTGGCCTTGAACCAGATGTCGTCGCGGCTTTGCAGGAAGGCGCGGAAGGCCTGCATGTCGGCGCCGTCCGGCCCCTGGGTCACATCGGGGCGGCCCATATGGTCGATGACGAGGGGGACGGGGATGGCGTCCATGAAGGGGCGTAGTTCTTCGAGGATGTCGGCTTCGAAATAGATGACCACGTGCCAGCCCGCAGGCAGGCGCTTGGCGACGTCGAGGAACTTGTCCTTGGGTGCGTCGTCGACCAGGCGCTTGAGGAAATTGAAGCGGATGCCGCGGATGCCGCCATCATGGAGGACGGCGAGATCGGCATCGGAAATGGCCGGATCGACCACGGCGACGCCGCGCGCCTTTCCGTTCGCCTTTGCGATGGCGTCCAGGGTCGCGCTATTGTCGGTGCCGTGGCAGCTCGCCTGGACGATGACATTGCGGGCGAAGCCCAGATGGTCGCGCAATGCGAACAACATGTCCGGGCCGGCATCTTCGGGCAGATATTTCGCCTTCGCGCTGAAGGGGAAGTCCGCCATCGGGCCGAAGACATGGCAATGGGCGTCGATCGCGCCGGCGGGGGGCGTATAGAGCGGCTTGGAGGGCGCGCCATGCCATGAGGTGATGCGGGTCATTGGTTCCAACTCCGTTCGCCCAGAACATACCGAAGGGCTTGTCTTATAAAAAAAGTGCCGCCCTTCGACAGGCTCAGGGCGAACGGCACTAGTGCGTTCAGGAAAAGACGATGCCGTCCATGAGTTTGCGGGCGGTGCGCAGCATGGCGGCGCTGGTGACGGTGCCGCTATCGTCCAGTTCCATGACGCAGGTCGTTTCGCCGGTCGGATGTTCGACCGAGAGCGTCTTGCGATTGCCGTCGGGAATGGAAGCGACCTCGGCTGCGGGCGATCCTTCGACCAGGCAGGCGGTAGCGACGCTGACCGCGCCAAGCACGCCGATGGAGGCATGGGCGCGATGCGGGATGAAGCTGCGCACCGTGACTGCGCCGCCGTTGCGGGGCGGGGCGACCAGCATCATCTTGGGCACCGACTTGTCGGTTACGTCGCCCAGGTTCATGCGCTCGCCGACGGCAAGGCGGATTTTTTCGATCCGGGCTTTCAGCGCCGTATCATTGTCCAGCGTGTCACGGTCTTCGTAGCCGGTGATGCCGACATCTTCCGCTTTCATGACGACGCAGGGCATCCCGTTGTCGATCAGGGTGACGCGCACGCCCTCCACTTCGTCGAAGGCGTTGCCGGTGGGAAGAAGGGCGCCGCAGGAGGAGCCGGCGGTGTCGCGAAACTCCAGCGGGACGGGGGCGGCGCTGCCGGGGACGCCGTCTATCTTCGCATCGCCGTCATAGCGGACTTTGCCGCCGGGGGTTTGCACCGTGCCGATGGCGATCTGGCCGGTATTTTCCATGAAGATGGCGACGCGGGTTTCGCCCTGTTGCGCAGCGACGAGGCCCCGTTCGATCGCGAAGGGGCCGATGCCGGCGAGAATGTTGCCGCAATTCTGCGCGTCGCTGACCACCGCCTTGTCGACGAAGACCTGGAGGAAGAGATAATCGACATCGACGCCGTCGCGCTGTGACTTTTTCACGACCGCGACCTTGCTGGTCAGCGGATCGGCGCCGCCCATGCCGTCGATCTGGCGCGGGTCGGGCGAGCCCATGACGCGCAACAGGAAGGCGTCGCGGGCGGCGGTGTCGGCGGGCAGGTCCTGGGCGAGGAAATAGCCGCCCTTGGAGGTGCCGCCGCGCATCCATAGGACGGGGGCAGAGGGGAGGGCGCTCATTTACCACCCCCGTTCGGGCTGAGCGAAGTCGAAGCCGTCACCTGAGCGGAGCGAAGAGCTTCACTGCGTTCAGCCGAGCCCTTCGACAGGCTCAGGGCGAACGGGTTTGCATGCACTCTCTCGTCACACATATTTCAGGCCCATTTCTTCCAGACGCGGGCGCATATTGTAGATGTCCAGACCGAGTTCGCCGGCGGCCAGGCGGACGCGCTTGGCTTCTTCGGCGGCTTCGCGGGCCTGCGCCTTTTCGAGGACCGCAGCGGCGTCGGCGCGTGGTACGATGCACACGCCGTCATCGTCGGCGATCACCACGTCGCCCGGATTGACCAGCGCATTGGCGCAGATGACGGGTACGTTGACCGATCCGATCGTGTTCTTGACCGTGCCTTGGGCATGGACCGCCTTCGACCAGACCGGGAAGTTCATCTGGGTGAGGTCGCGCACATCGCGCACGCCCGCGTCGATGATAAGGCCACGGCAGCCGCGCGCCTGCGCCGAAGTGGCGAGCAGGTCGCCGAAATAACCGTCGGTGCAGGGGCTGGTGGGAGCAAGGAGGAGGACGTCGCCTTCCTTCAACTGCTCGATCGCGACATGGACCATCCAATTGTCGCCGGGCGCGGCGGAGATGGTGACGGCGTTGCCGGCGATGCGCGCGCCGGTGTAGATCGGGCGCATGTACGAGGCGAGCAGGCCGGTGCGGCCCTGCGCTTCATGGACGGTGGCGACGCCGCATTTGGCGAGGCCGTCGACGACGCTAAGGTCCGCCCGTTCGATATTCTGGACGACGATGCCGGACATGCTGACCTTCTCCTTATCATGGCGGCGCACGGACCAAGCTGATGGTTGGGCGGCGCGGGACAGGATGGTGGCTGGACCCGTTCGGGGAAAAGGGCAAAAAGGAAATCTGGCCAAGCCATTAGTTTTCACTAAATATGGCAATGTGGACTGGACCGACATCAACCTTCGTCACCTGCGCGCAACCGTGGAAATCGCGGAGCGCGGAACCATGAATGCGGCCGCCGCGGCGGTAAACCTGACCCAGCCGGCGATAACCCAGGCGCTGGCCCGATTCGAAGCCATGCTGGACGTGCCCTTGTTCGACCGGCGCCATGACGGGATGACGGTGACCGATGCGGGCGCGCTGCTGGTGCCGCGTTTCCACGCGGCGCTGGACCATATCGCCAGCCCGCATGTGACGATGGCGCGGTTCCGCGCGCTGATCGCGCTGGCGGATGCGGGCAGTTACCCTGCGGCGAGTGCCGCGACCGGCCTGTCGATTCCGTCGCTGCATCGGGCGGTCAACGATCTGGGGCTGTCGCTGCGGCGGCCTTTGGTGCGGCGGCGGGGCAAGGTGGTGATGCTGACCGATGCCGGTGTGCGGATGGCACGCGCCTTTCGCCTGGCGCGGGTGGAGTTGATGGCGGCGCTGGCCGAACTGGCGGCGCTCAAGGGGCATGAGACGCGCAGCATCGCCATCGGCGCGATGCCGCTGTCGCGCGCGCGGGTGCTGCCCGCCGCCGTGTCGCGCTTTCTGCGGCGGCGGCCGGAGGTGCGCATCACCATATTGGAAGGATCGCGCGCCGAACTGATCGAGCCGTTGCGCAACGGCGCGATCGACATGATGGTGGGGGCGTTGCGCCTGCCGCTGCTGGAGGCGGATTTCGAGCAGGCGGCGCTGTTCGAAGACCGGCCGGTGGTGATCGCGCGGGCGGGGCATCCGCTGGCCGGGACACAGCCCGCCATGAGCGATCTGGCGCGCTATCCCTGGATCATCGCCGCGCCGGGCGCGCCGCTGCGCGAAAGCTGGGAGGCGTTATTCAGCGAACATGGCATCGCTTTGCCGGTCGTGCCGATCGAATCGGGATCCGTCATGACCATCCGGCAATTGCTGATCGACAATGATTTCCTGACCCTGTTGTCACCCGATCAGGTGACGGTGGAACTGGAGGCGGGATGGCTGTGCCGGATCGATACGCCGGTATCGCCCGCCAGCCGATCTATCGGCGTGACAACGCGGGCCTCCTGGCGCCCGACCACGGTGCAGAACGAATTCATGGCCGATCTGGACGCTGTGTCGCAGGGCTGACGGAGTGGAGAATATGCGCGGTCCGGTACACCGCCAGCGCCGGCATTATCGACGCCGGTTGCGACGCAAAGCCACTGCGATCGGCTGATTTTCGATCTGCGTCAAATTGCTGGCGCTGCGTGATCGGCGAGAGGAGCGGTCCGCTCCATACTGTCATATTCAGCGTCAGCTTATGGCTGCGCGGCTGTTCCGATTTGTCGTCGCGCGCATCGACGGGCAGATTCCCCGCCATGACGACCGATATTCTCCTGATCGGATTTGGCGAGGCGGGCAGCACATTCGCTGCGGCTGGCGCGTGGGGAGCGCGCGCGTTGGCGCATGACCGCGATCCGGCGCGGGCCAGCGTGATGGCGCAGATGGACGTCGCCTGTCGCGATCGGCTGGACGACGCGGTGCGGGGCGCGCCGATGATCCTGTCGCTGGTGACGGCGGATCAGGCGCTGGCCGTGGCGCGCGACGCCGCGGCGCTGATCGCGCCGGGGACGCTCTTTTGCGATATGAACAGCGTTGCGCCGCAGACCAAGCAGGCCGCTGCCGCATTGGTCGAGGCGGCGGGGGGCCATTATGTCGATGTGGCGGTGATGGCGCCGGTCGATCCCGCGCGGCTCAACGTACCGCTGCTGTTGAGCGGTGCGCGAGCCGGGGATGCCGAGGCGCGGTTGCACGCGCTGGGCTTCGCGAAGACGCGCGTCGTGGGCGCGGACGTGGGGCGGGCCTCCTCGATCAAGATGATCCGCTCGGTGATGGTCAAGGGGATCGAAGCGCTGACCGCCGAATGCGTGCTGGCGGCGGCGGCGGCCGATGTGCTGGACGAGGTGCTGGCGTCGCTGGATGCGAGCGAGAAGGCGAAGCCTTGGGACGTGCGGGCGGATTATAATCTCGACCGGATGCTGGTGCATGGGACGCGCCGCGCCGCCGAGATGGAGGAAGTGGTCAAGACGCTCGATGGCCTAGGCACTGGCGCTGCGATGACGCGCGGCACGGTGGCGCGGCAGGCGGCGATCGGCGCACTGGGCGTGAAGGCGCCGCCGGAAGGGTTAGACGCGAAGATCGGGGTGATTTCTTCCTCGGTCGTGCCAGCAGGGCGCGAGGCCGCGGAATAGGATGTCGTGCTCCCGCGCAGGCGGGAGCCTAGTCCCGCCGTCCGAACTAGGTTGAAACGAGGCACGTGCCTCGTTTCAACGCCTGCGCGGGAGCAGGTAGTGCTGGAGGTGGGGTGGATGGATTAGGACTGGAGATAAGAGCGGATGAGCCTGATTATCGATTGCCACGGTCATTATACCGTTCTGCCCAAGGGGCATGACGCCTGGCGCGAAGAGCAGAAGGCCGCGTTCAAGGCCGGGACGCCGTGCCCGCCCTATCCCGAGATCAGCGACGCGGAGATTCGCGAGACGATCGAGGCGAACCAGTTGCGTCTCATCAAGGAGCGCGGCGCGGACCTGACGATCTTTTCGCCCCGCGCATCGGCGATGGCGCCGCATGTCGGGGATGAGGCGGTGGCGAAGGAATGGGCGATCCGCTGCAACGACCTGATCGCGCGCGTCGTCGGCCTGTTCCCCGAAACCTTCGTCGGCGTGTGCATGCTGCCCCAGTCGCCCAAGGCCGACATGAGCAACAGCATTGCGGAACTGGAGCGTTGCGTCACGGAGCTGGGCTTCATCGGCTGCAACCTCAATCCCGATCCGGGCGGCGGGCATTTCACCCATCCGCCGCTGACGGACCGCTACTGGTATCCCTTCTACGAGAAGATGGTCGAGCTGGACGTGCCGGCGATGATCCATGTGTCGGGCAGCTGCAATCCGGCGATGCACGCGACCGGCGGCTATTATATCGCCGCCGACACCATCGCCTTCATGCAGTTGCTGGAAGGCGATCTGTTCAAGGATTTCCCGACGCTGCGCTTCATCATCCCGCATGGCGGCGGCGCGGTGCCCTATCATTGGGGGCGCTATCGGGGCCTTGCCGACATGCTCAAGAAGCCCGACCTGTCGACGCATCTGATGAACAATATCTTCTTCGACACCTGCGTTTATCACCAGCCGGGCGTGGACCTGCTGGCCGACGTGATCGAGAATAAGAACATATTGTTCGGGTCGGAAATGGTCGGCGCGGTGCGTGGTATCGACCCGACCACCGGCTTCTATTTCGACGACACCAAACGCTATGTCGACGCGTTGGAGATTAGTGACGAGGAACGCGCCGCGATCTTCGCGGGCAATGCCCGTCGCGTCTTCCCGCGCCTCGACGCCCAATTGAAGGAGAGGGGACTATGATAACAGAAGATCCCAAGCATCAGGATATCCACGAATATCTGGCCGAGATGGAAGATATTCCCGGCACCCGCGTGTTCACGGCGAAGCGCGCGCGGCAGGGCTATCATCTGAACCAGTTCGCGATGAGCCTGATGAAGGACGAGAATCGCGCGAAGTTCAAGGCGGACGAGCGCGCTTATCTGGACGAATGGCCGCTGACCGAGGCGCAGAAGCTGGGCGTGCTGGCGCGCGATTATAACAAGTGCCTGGACCTGGGCGGCAACGTCTATTTCCTGTCCAAGCTGTTTTCGACTGACGGGATTCCGTTCGCCGAAGCGGTCAGCACCATGACCGACATGAAATTCCCGGAATATCGCGAAATGATGATGCGGGGCGGCCGATCGCCCGAGGGCGTACGGTCGATCAAGGCCAATGAAGCGGCGGCTGCCGCCAAGAAAGAGGATCGCTGAGATGGCGCGGATTACTGCTGGCGTGGCGTCGAGCCATGTGCCGTTGCTGGGCGTGGCGTCCGACTTCAACAAGGATCGCGACGATTATTTCGGGCCGATCTTCGCCGGCTACGACTGGACCCGCGAATGGGAGAAGGCCGAAAAGCCCGATGTCGTCATCCTGGTGTATAACGATCATGCCTCCGCCTTCGACATGAAGATCATCCCGACCTTCGCGATCGGCTGTGGCGAACGCTACAAGTCGGCGGACGAGGGCTGGGGGCCGCGCGCGGTGCCGGACGTGGAGGGGCATCCAGACCTCGCCTGGCACATGGCGCAGAGCCTGATCCTGGACGAGTTCGACATGACCATCATCAACGAGATGGACGTCGATCATGGCCTGACCGTGCCGCTTTCCATGATGTTCGGCAAGCCCGACGCCTGGCCGTGCAAGGTCGTGCCGCTGGCGGTCAATGTCGTCACCTATCCGCCGCCATCGGGCAATCGCTGCTGGGCGCTGGGCGAGGCGGTGCGCAAGGCGGTCGAGAGTTTCCCCGAAGACCTCAACGTCCAGATCTGGGGCACGGGCGGCATGAGCCACCAGTTGCAGGGGCCGCGCGCGGGGCTGATCAACAAGGAATGGGACAATCGCTTCCTGGACGGGCTGGTCGGCGACAGTGACCATCTGCGCCGCATCCCGCATATCGAATATCTGCGCGAAACCGGCAGCGAAGGCATCGAAATGGTGATGTGGCTGGTGATGCGCGGGGCGCTGGGGAAGAATACCCGCGCGCTGCATCGCCATTATCATGTGCCCTGCTCCAACACTGCGATCGGCCATATGGTGCTGCGCCCCGACAATGGCGAAGGGCTGGACATGACCGGCAGCGACGTGACGGCGATCGCGGCGGAATAGCTAAGTTAAGCCCTTCCCGTTGCGGGGAGAGGGCAGGGTAGGGCGATTGCGTCAACGATCGCTTCTGCCTTCGAAAATCGGGCGCGGCTCGCTTCGCTCGCACCCACCCTCGAACAGAGTCACGTGCCTCTGTTCAACCCGTCCCTTAATAGGGAGGGGCTTATTATGGAGTAGTTCCCATGCGTATTGCCCTGGCCGGTGCCGGCGCCTTTGGCGAAAAGCATCTCGACGGCCTCAAGAATATCGACGGCGTGACTGTCACCTCGATCATCGGTCGCGAGCTGGAAGCGACGAAGAAGGTCGCGGAAAAATATGGCATCGGCCATGTCACTACCGACCTCAATGAGACGCTGGCGCGTGACGATGTCGATGCGGTGATCCTTTGCACGCCCACCCAGATGCACGCCGCGCAGGCGATCGCCTGCATGGACGCGGGCAAGCATGTGGAGGTGGAGATTCCGCTGGCCGATAGCTGGGCCGATGCGCAGGCGGTACTCGAGAAGCAGGAGGAAACCGGCCTCGTCTGCATGGTCGGCCACACGCGACGCTTCAATCCGTCGCACCAGTTCGTCCACAACCGGATCAAGGCGGGCGAATTCAATGTCCAGCAGATGGATGTGCAGACCTATTTCTTCCGCCGCAAGAATATCAATGCGAAGGGCGAGCCGCGGTCCTGGACCGACCATCTGCTGTGGCATCATGCCGCGCATACGGTCGACCTGTTCGCTTATCAGGCGGGCAAGATCGTGTCGGCGCATGCGCTCCAAGGGCCGATCCACCCGGACCTGGGCATCGCCATGGACATGTCGATCCAGTTGAAGAGCGAGACGGGCGCGATCTGCACCCTGTCGCTGTCGTTCAACAATGACGGGCCGCTCGGCACCTTCTTCCGCTATATCGGCGACACCGACACCTATATTGCGCGCTACGACGATCTGGTGAACGGCAAGGAAGAGGCGATCGACGTCAGCCAGGTTGCGGTGTCGATGAACGGCATCGAATTGCAGGACCGCGAATTCATCAGCGCCATCCGCGAAGGCCGCGATCCCAATTCGAGCGTCGCCAAGGTGTTCGACTGCTATCGCGTGTTGGGCGAGCTGGAAACGCAGCTCGCGGGTTAATGCGGAATCCCTTCGGGGTCGCAAGGAAGGGCGCGGCGGGACAACCCGCTGCGCCTTTTTTGTGTCACGCCGTCAGCAGCGGATGCGCCATGCGCAGGTCGTCGAGCAGGCTTTCGATCAGCGCGATGTCCTGGAAGCTGCCGGTCGGCGTCGCGTTCCAGTTGCAATGGGGATGGGTAGCGGGACTGTAGAGCCGCAGCGGACCGATCGCCTTGCGCCAGTGATGCTTGCTCTTGCCATGGTCGCGCAGCAGCCGGGCCACCAGCAGGTCGATGAGCTTGTCCGCTGTCATGGCTGCGCATGTAGGGCCGCGGCCGGCCGCGTCAACCTGTCCGCGCAGCGCGATAGGCGCGGGGCGGCTGGCCGATATGGCGGGCGAAGAAGCGCGAGAAATAGGCCGGGTCTTCAAAACCGATGGCGTAGGCGATTTCGGCCACCGACAACTGGGAGTAGATAAGCAGGCGGCGCGCCTCCAGCAGGGCGCGATCGTCGAGCATCTGCGCAGGAGAACTGCCCGCAACCCGCGCGCAGGCCTGCCGCAGCGCGGTGAGGCTGGCGCCGAGTGCTTTGGCATGATCCGATACGGGTTCGCGCTGGCGGAAGCGCTGCTCGATCCGTTCGCGCAGGCGCGCGACCAGCGCGGCCTGGCGCGCGGTGCCGGCTTGGGTCGTTTGCGCCAGTGTCGCGTGGCGCAGCGCGAATACCATCAGCGACAGCAGCGCGGATTCGACGGCGGCGCGCTGGCCGGGACCGGACCAGCCCAGTTCCTGCGCCATGCGGGTGATGCTATCCTGCGCGACGCCGCCGTCGCCGGTCGATAGGGGGACGGCATGGGGACGGGCGAAGAGCGGGGCGAGATCGGCATCGCGGGCGATCAGGTGGCGCAGATAGGAATCGGCGATGGTGGTGACATGGCCGCGCGATTCGCTGTGCCAGGTGAAGCCATGGACGATGCCGGCCGGGATCAGCAGCAGGCAGGGTGCGTCGAAGCTGACCTGCGCCGCTTCGGCCTGCATCGCGCCACCGCCCTGCGCGATCAGGATGATATGGTTGAGGTCGCGATGGACATGCGGGCGGATCGTCCATTCGCTGGGGCGGGATCGATCATCCAGGCTTTCGACATGGACGAAGCCCTCCGCCACGCTGCGCTGTGGTTCGCCGTAAAGATAGAAGCTGGGGACGGGGGCGGTCGTCATGATGGATCGTCCATCTATGCGCCCGGCCCCACCTGTCCGCAAGCCGTCAGGCCGGGCGCGGGCGCAGCATCGCCAGCAGCGCCGCCCCGACCAGCGAGCCGAGCGCCATGACGAGGGCGACGGCGGGCAAGCCGAAGTCGAGCGTGAACAGGAAGCCCGCCAGGATCGGTCCGAGCGCCGCGCCGCCCCGGCCGACGCCGATGACGATGCCGGTCCCGCCGGCGCGCACGGCGGTAGGGAAGGACTGGGCGACCAGCGCATAGAGGCCGACCACCGCGCCATTGGTGAAGAAGCCGGCGCAGGCGGCGACCAGGCTGAGACCGGCGAGCGTCGTCTGTCCCTGACCAAAGACCGTCACCAGACATGTGGAGGCGACCATCGCCACCATGACCAGCCCGCGGACCGGCAGCCGCCAGCTAAGCGCGCCGAGCAGCAGCGAGCCGGCAAGACCACCGACATTGGCCCAGACCAGCACGCCCCCCGCCGCCGATGGCGCAAAGCCCATGTCCACGACGATCTTGGGCACCCATTTCAGGATGAAGTAGAAGGTCATGATGTGACAGAAATAGGCGAGCGTCAGGAGAATGGTGGTGCGCGCCAGGCCGGGGGCGAACAGAGACGCGAAGGCCGGCCTGGTCGCGGTCGGATCGGGCGCGGGGAGGGCGGCGGCCGGGGCGTGGCCCATGCGGCCGAGCAGGCGGTTGATCCGCGCCAGCGCGTCTTGGGGCCGCTTCTGCAACAGGAAGCCGATCGATTCGGGCAGCAGCCAGAGCGAGACGGGCAGGAAGACCGCCGTGACGATGCCGCCGAACAGGAAGATGTCGCGCCAGTCGCCCGCGATCAGCAGGTGCGAGGCGACCGATCCGCCCAGGATCGCGCCGACCGGATAGCCCGCCGCCATGATCGCGACGGCCAGGCTGCGGGAGCGGGCGTTGGACAGTTCGGCGACCATGGCGTTGGTGCAGGCGAGCATCCCGCCGATGCCGAGACCGGTCAGAAGGCGGATGAACGAGAGCGACACCACATCCCACGCCTGGGTCGCGCCTGCCATGCCTGCAGCCATGACGACGAGGCAGCCCAATATGGTGGGGCGGCGACCGATGCGGTCGGCGACATTGCCGAGCAGAACCGATCCGACCGCCATGCCGATCAGTTCCATCGACAGGACGAGGCCCAGCGCGGCGCGATCGATCCCCCATTCCCTGGCGATGCCGGGCGAGGCGAAGCTGATCGCCAGCACATCGAACCCGTCAAGTGCGTTCAGCAGGATGCACAGGATGATCGCCGCGATCTGGAGCCGGCCCATGGGGGCTTCGTCCAGCCTGTGCCTGATGTCAGTCATGGGCGATCCTGTCCTGTCGTTTTTACGTTGGTGTCAGCCGACCGCGAAAATGTCCAGCGCGACATGATCCTTGTAGCGGGCGGCGGTGCAGAGGAAGACGGTGCGGCCGAGCCAGGCATGGGAGCCATCGCTCGCGACTTCGAAGCGCGGGGTGGTGCGAAAATAATAGAGGGCAGGGTCCACCACCTCGCCCGCCGCGATGCGGGCCAGCACCGGCGCGGGGCCGTGGCGATAGCCGGGATTGATGACCGAGATGATCGCGCCGTCGTCGGCCTGCAATGAATAGCGCGCCAGGATGTCGGCGGTGCCGTCCGCCCGGATCGATTGCCAGTCCGCGCCGCCGGGCAGCACCTTTCCGGTAAGGCGCGGCCCGTCCACGCTGCCGCCGGTGATGGGGATGACCCGTTTGCGCACGCCATCGACCATGCCCAGTTCCTGCGGCGCGCCGATGAGGACGCGCAGGCGCATGGCGAGGCTGAGCGGCGGGGTCGCGAGCGGGCCGGGTTCAGCCGCGGCAAGCGGGGTGGCGGCGCCGGCGAGGGCCAGGCCGGGCACGGCCTTGAGCAAGCCGCGGCGGTCCATGTCCCTTGTCATCCTCTTCTCCTGTTTCGTAGTGCGTGCCTGCCAGGGGGCTTGCCTGTTCGGATTGTGGCTGGTCCGGACGGTGATGTGGGAAGATGAGTGTCAGATCGGAAAGTGGCCGGGCTGGGTTTCCGTCGTGATCCAGCGCAGGTCGGTGAAGCTGTCGATACCGGCGCGGCCGCCGAACTTGCCATAGCCCGACGCCTTGGTGCCGCCGAAGGGCATCTGCGCCTCGTCATGCACGGTGGGGCCGTTGATGTGGCAGATGCCGGACTGAATCTGGCGTGCGACCCTGAGCCCGCGTGCAGTGTCGCGGGTGAAGACCGAAGCGGACAGGCCATAGTCGGTGTCATTGGCCAGCGCGATGGCATGGGCCTCGTCACGGGCATGGATAATGCCGACGACGGGGCCGAAGCTTTCGTCACGGAACAATTTCATGTCCGGGGTGACGCCGTCGATGACATGGGCGGGCATCAGCACACCACCGCCCCCGTTCAGAACGTCGCCACCGTTGAGCTGCGTTGCGCCGGCCGCGAGCGCATCGTCGATGAGCGCGCGGACATGGGCGACGGTCTTCCTGTCGACCACCGCGCCGAGCGGGGTCTTCCCCTCGCGCGGGTCGCCGACCGCCATGGTGGCGACCTTGGCCCGGAATTTTTCCGCAAAGGCGTCGGCGATGGCATCGACCACGATGATCCGCTCGGTCGACATGCAAATCTGGCCCTGGTTCATGAAGGCGCCGAAGGCCGCGGCCTTGACCGCCTCGTCGAGGTCGGCGTCTTCCAGCACGATCAGCGGCGCTTTACCGCCCAGTTCGAGCAGGACGGGCTTGAGATGTTCTGCACAGCGCCGGGCGATGACCTTGCCCACGGCGGTCGAGCCGGTGAAATTGACGCGGCGTACGGCCGGATGATCGATCATCGCGCCCACTATGTCGGCGGCGTCCTGCGGCGCGTTGGTGATAAGGTTGACGATGCCGCCGCCTAGGCCGGCCTCCACGAAGGCCGCGACGATGAGACCGTGGGTGCGCGGGCAATGTTCGGACGCCTTGAGCACGATCGTATTGCCGCAGGCCAGCGGTACGGCGATGGCGCGGGCGGCGAGGATGATCGGGGCGTTCCATGGCGCCATCGACAGCACGACGCCGGCAGGCTCGCGGATCGCCATGGCGAGACAGCCGGGCTTGTCGGACGGGATGACCTCGCCGCCGATCTGGGTGGTGAGGGCGGCCGCTTCGCGCACCATCGAACTGGACAGCATCAGGTTGAAGCGCGCCCAGCCTTCGGTCGCGCCGATTTCTGCCATCATCGCATCGACGAAGTCGGCGGCCTTGGCGTCCAGTGCATCGGCGGCCTTCATCAACGCTGCGCGGCGTGCGTTGGGGCCAAGGGCGGACCAGGCGGGAAAGGCGGATTGCGCGGCATCGACCGCCGCGATCGCATCGTCGAGGCTGGCGGCGGCAGCGATGGTGGCGACTTCACCCGTTACGGGATTGACGCGCTCGAAGGTCGCGGCAGCCGCGCGCTGCTCCCCGCCGATGACCAGGGCGATTTCCGATACAGGCATATCCGACTCCTTATTATCGTTATGATAGATAGCGATGCAGATAGCTATCAGCAATAGCATTCATGGCATTCACCCGATTGGTATGAACTTGGGCAGGCGGGCTGCGTTACCCTCTCGCCCTTGGCTTGCAGCGGTCCATGTGGGACAAGCGGCGGCAGGGTCGCACAACAGGAAGCAAGACAGAAAGATGACGCCTTGGTCGATCGACAGGATGATGCGGACCGCCCGTAGCGCGCTGGGGGCTTTGGCGTACGCCATGCTGGCGCCTGCCTCACTGGGCGCCGCGGAACCCGCGCCGTTCGAATTGCCCGGTCCGGCGCTCGATATATTGGTGATGCGCGGCGACCAGAGCCTGCCGATCGCGCAGGTGCCCAGCCTGTCCGAAGGCGACCGGCTGTCGATCGAGGCGGACCTGCCCGCCGACCAGGGCGCGCGCTTCATCCTGGTGTCCGCCTTCCTGCGGGGCGCGACCAATCCGCCGCCCAGGGATTGGGTCCGGTTCGCCGAGACATGGAAGAAGAAGGACAAGGACAAGGCGCTGGTGCTGACCGTGCCCAAGGGCGCGCGGCAGATGGTGCTGTTTCTGGTCCCCGACACCGGCGGGGCCGAGGGTGTGCTGTCCGACGTGGTCCGCGGCAAGCCGGGCGAATTCGTGCGCGCGACGCAGGATCTGAACCAGGCGTCGCTCGACCGGTCGCGGCTGGATGCCTTCATGGCGGCGATCAAGGCGCAGGAAAACAGCCATCCCGAATATCTGCGCAGCGTCGCCCCTACGCTGGCGCGCAGCCTGGCGATGAAGCTGAACGAGGATTGCCTGTCCAAGGTGGTGGAGATGCAGGCCGCCTGCCTGCTCGACAATCGCGAGGCGCTGGTGCTCGCCGACGTCCATAGCAGTTCGATCGCCGAAACGCTGACCGGGGCGCCCACCGACCTCGCGCTGCAACTGGCCGCGACGCGCGAGGCGGGCTATGGCTTCTACAGCCCCTATATCGGCGTGGTCCGCGACATCGCGAAGATATTCGGCGCGTTCAGCAGCCCGCAATTCGACTATCTGCCGACCCTGAGCGTGCGCAAGCCGGAGGGCATGGCGCTGCTGCTGAACGCCGCGCCATCCTTCCAGAAGCCCAAGTCGGTCATGGTCGTGGCCATGCCCGCGATCGAGGCGGACAGCCCGCCGCGCCTGCGCCGCAGCGGCGATGCGCCGGTCTGTGCAGCGCGCGCGGGTACGGTGCTGCCGGTCGAGGGCGCGCCGCTGATCTTCTCTACTTCCTATGCGCGCGAGGTGAAGCTGGCGCTGAAGACGGCATCTGGCGAGACGATCGAATTGCCGCTGGAGGCGCGCGCCGACCGGGGCGGCTATGTGCTGACCGGCGGCGACTTGCCCCCGGCCTTCAAGGGAACGGTGGAAGGCCATCTTTACGGTCGCTGGGGCTTCGACCGGTTCGAAGGGCCGGACTTTACGTTGCAGATGCCCGATGCGGGCGGATGGGCGGTCGAGGGCGATACCGCCGCTCTGGTCGTCGGGCGCGACAATGCGCTGGTGCTGAAAGGCGGCGCGCCCGCCTGCGTCGAGAGCGTCATGATGCGGCAGGGAGACGGCGCGCTCCGGCCGGTGGAATGGAAGGTGCAGGGGCGCGACGCGCTGGCGCTGACGGTGCCGCTCGCCGATCGCAAGCCGGGCGCGATGAGCATCGAGGTCAAATATCAGGGCGTCGCCCAGCCTGCCGCGATTGCGTTGCGCAGCTATGCGCAGGCGAGCCGGCTGGACGGGTTGCTGCTTCATGCCGGGGACAAGGCGGCCTTGCTGTCCGGGCAACGGCTGGACCAGGTGGACAGCGTAGACGTGAACGGGCTGCTGCTGCGGCCGGACGGGCTTGTGCGCGACGGTGAAGTGGACCGGCTGCGGCTGGTGGCGCAGGGCGATGGGGTAGCGGCCGATGCCGGCAGCGAGGCAACGGCGCGGGTCAAGCTGCGCGACGGGCGGAGCGTGAACCTTGCCCTGACGGTGGCGGCGGCGCGGCCGCAAATAGGGCTGCTCAGCAAGGACATCAGCCTTGGTGCGCCGCCTGCGAACGGCAAGGCGCTGGCGCTGGGCGGCGACAATCTGCTGCCGGACAATGGCCAGCTCGTCTTTTCGGTGCGGGCGGGCGAGGGCACGAAGCTGAGCGCCAGCGACGCGATCGAGGTCGCGCCGGTCGCGGATGGCGCGCCGATCCGGCTGACCGCCGCCAACGGCTTGCGGCTGGAAAGCGCCAAGGTGATGGTCGCCACGCTGAATCCCAGGGCGATGGCGCCATCCCTGTTCGGGCCGCTGCGCTTTCGCCTGTTGCGCGGTGGCGAGGCGAGCGACTGGCAACCGCTGGTGACGCTGGCGCGACTGCCGCAGATCGAGGCGGTGGCGTGCGAGGCGAAGGCGGACGGCTGTACGATCACGGGGCGCGACCTGTTCCTGATCGATGCGGTGGGCGCGACGCCGATGCTCGACCAGGCGGCGCAGGTGGCGCATGGCTATACCGGCTCGGCGCTCAAGGCGCCCACGCCGCGGGACGGCAAACTCTATCTGCGGCTGCGCGACGCGCCCGATAGCGTGGTGACGCTGCCCGCAGCCTGATCGGCGGCGGATAGTCCATTCATCCTGGGGAGTGCCGGCGATGGCATGGCATGGTGCAGGCGAAAATCTCCTATTCATCTGCACAGAGTCGGTTGAATCGTCCAAATAAGCTGCTGCCCCGGCCATGGGCGTGTGCGCCGCGGCGGGGCATCACCTCCCAATTCCGAAGGACATGGAGAGGATCATCATGAAGACGCAGGTCGCTATCGTGGGCGCCGGGCCGGCCGGGCTGATGCTGGGACATCTGCTGCGCGCCGAGGGAATCGACGCCGTGATCGTCGAGCGCGCGTCGCCCGACTATGTGCTGGGCCGCATCCGCGCCGGCGTGCTGGAGCGCACCACCACCGACCTGATGGACCAACTGGGCCTTGGCGCGCGGATGCATGCCGAAGGCCTGCCGCATGACGGCTTTCATTTGGCCGATGGCGAACGGCTGATCCGCATCGACATCGCGGCGTTGACCGGCAAGCAGGTGATGGTCTATGGCCAGACCGAAGTGACCCGCGACCTGATGGACGCCGCGCCCGAACGCGGGCTGGAGATCATCTATGACGCCGCCGACGTGGCGCTCCACGATGTCGATGGCGACGCGCCCTATCTCACCTATAGCAAGGACGGCGCGACCCATCGGATCGATGCGCAATTTCTGTGCGGCTGCGATGGCTTTCATGGCCCCTCGCGCAAGGCGATCCCGGCGTCGGTCGCAGCCGTCTATGAGAAAGTCTATCCCTTCGGCTGGCTCGGCATCCTGGCGGACGTGCCGCCGTGCAACCATGAACTGATCTACGCCAATCATGAACGCGGCTTCGCGCTCGCATCGATGCGGTCCGAAACGCGCAGCCGCTATTATGTGCAGGTGGCGCTGGAGGAGAAAGTCGAGGACTGGTCCGATGACCGGCTATGGGACGAGCTGGCGATCCGGCTGGGGCCGGAAGCGGCGGCGCATATCACCCGTGGCCCGGCGCTGGAAAAGTCGATCGCGCCGCTCCGCTCCTTCGTGTTCGAACCGATGCGCCATGGCCGACTGATGCTGGCGGGCGACAGCGCGCATATCGTGCCGCCTACGGGAGCGAAGGGACTGAACCTGGCCATGTCCGACGTGCATTACCTGTCGCAGTCGCTGATCGCCTATCTGAAACGTCATGACAGCGACGCGGTGGCCGGCTATTCGGACAAGGCGCTGGCCCGCGTCTGGAAATCCGAACGCTTCTCATGGCAATTGACGAAGCTGATGCACCGCTTCCCCGATAGCGATGCGTTCGATCGCCGGATGCAGGTCGCCGACCTCGACTATATCGCCTCCTCGGTCGCGGCGCAGACGACGATCGCGGAAAATTATGTAGGATTGCCTCTATAGTATGACTGCTCTTCCCACCCGCTCCATCGGTCCTTTCAAGGTTTCGGCCATCGGCCTGGGTTGCATGAACCTGTCCCACGCCTATCTGCCGCGTCCCGATGCGGCGGAGGCTGAGCGGTTGCTGCGCCATGCGCTGGATGTCGGCGTGACCTTCTTCGACACTGCGGCTCTTTATGGTTTCGGCGCGAACGAGGAATTGCTGGGCCGGACGCTGATGGACCGGCGAGGGGAATTCACCCTGGCCAGCAAATGCGTGCTGGGGGAAATTGACGGCAAGCGCGGGCTGGACGGATCGCCCGAAGCGATCGCCAAGGTGCTGGAGGATTCGCTGCGGCGGCTGAATGTCGATCATATCGACCTCTATTATCTCCATAGGCTCGACCCGAAGGTGCCGATCGAGGAGTCGGTCGGCGCGCTGGTCCGCGCCAAGGAGGCGGGCAAGATCGGCGCGATCGGCCTGTCCGAAATGTCGGCCGCGACGCTGCGTCGCGCCCACGCGGTGCATCCGATCGCGGCGATGCAAACCGAATATTCGCCCTGGACCCGCAATGCCGAAGTGGCGGTGCTGGAGGCCTGCGCGCAGCTGGGCACCGGTTTCGTCGCCTTCTCGCCGGTCGGGCGCGGGCTGCTGGCGGGCAATCCCAATGCGGCGAACCTGCCGCAGGGCGATATTCGGGCGTCCATGCCGCGCTTCCAGCCGCCGCATCTGGCGGCGAATCTGGCCCTGGTCGATGATCTGAAAGCGCTGGCCGATCAGGCCGGATGCACCGCGGCGCAACTATGCCTGGCCTGGCTGCTCGCCAAGGGCGACCATGTCGTGCCGATTCCCGGAACCACCGGCATCGCCCATCTCGACGAGAATCTGGCGACCCTGGCGCGTGAATGGCCGGACGACCTGATTGCAGCGGTCGAGGCGCTGTTCCCGTTCAGCGCACCGTCCGGCCCGCGCTATTCGCGCGAGGCGCAGGCGCAAGTCGATACCGAATGCTGGGCGGGAGAGCCGCTGGCCTGAACCGAGCGCGATTCTCTTGTCCTTTCAGCGGGTTGATTCGCGAAGGCTAAGGGCGTGCGGGGCAAAATGGGGGCGTAGAGCGGGGAAAGCCGTTCCAAGCCCTTTTGCATATCAACGCGTGAAAAGCGCGAAAATCCGCGATATTCTGGGCCTTTTCGGGGATCATTCCCAAGCGCCGACATAGAAAATTCACAAAGCGCGCTTTTTTTCCGGTTGACCGACTCAGATGCCTCCCCTAGTTGGCCTCTCACCGGACGGGACGACGCCACTGCGGCGCTGAACCAGACGGTCGCCAACATAGACGGGACGCACATCCCTCGGAACCAGTTTCGAGGAAGAATGGCTGTCCCTCTTTAGTTGTC
>NZ_JAIQXR010000035.1:0-28598 GCF_020166615.1 Sphingobium sp. 3R8
ACCGTACCGATCGCTGCGCTTCATCGCGGACATATCAACGGCTATGTTGAGGGCGCTGTTCAAGAAATTAGACCACGCTCCTGCGATCATAGTCTCCATATGGCGTGGCCATATAGCGCCTCCTGCCGGATGCGCGGTCCCTTGATCAGACCCGACATCATCGGCAATGCTGTGTGCGATGATACCGCCGATAACCTCGACATTGATCACAAACGCCGTCCAGACCAAGAATATGGTCACGGCGGGCTATGCCTACTGGCAGCAAGGCCGTGTGAGCGACCTTGCGATTGACACGGACATGGCGCTGATCATCGCCGCCGTCACGGGCAGTGCCAAACACCCGTATGAGGTTACGATTGCCTTCGCGGATTTGGATGGCGAAGACGAAGAACCCTTGATCGAATGCACCTGCCCGGTCGGCTTCGATTGCAAGCATGGTGCCGCCGTGCTGTTTGCCGCACAAGCACGCGCTGCGTCAGACGCTGACGGACGATCGGGTGCGGTGCAGCCTCGCATAGTGCCTAACGCGGCTTCAAAGCCGCCTCCACTGCCCGCGCCCTTGCAGCAATGGTTGAACGAAACCCAGGCCGAAGCAACCGTGCGCGCACGCGGCACTTTCGATCTGGCCTACGTCTTTTCGCCACGCGCCCTGCACGACGGCAAGAGCCGCAAGGGCAAGGCGTTGCCAATATCGGGACAGATTCTGCCGCAGCGTCTGGCCATTGCGACCTGGATAATGGGGCAGAGCGGCAGCGGCCAGACCGGATGGCAGCAACCCAATGCCTATCAGTTGCGCGGCGGCCAGATGCCACTGGATCCGGTCGATCAATGGTTGGTGCGCCGGATGGATCCTTATACCGGCGATCTCGACACGCACACCTCGCCCAAAGGGCTGGCGGGAAGCGATTGGGTCGAAAAGGCGATCGCGACTGGCCGGGCACGGTGGCGAAAGGCCGATGGTCCTACCTTGCATTGGGGCGAAGACCAGACGGTGAGATGGTGCTGGACGAGCCTTACAAACGGCGAACAACGCCCATCACTGGAGGGCTTGACCGAAGGGCAACTGCTTTTCGCAACGGCACCACCCGTCATTATCGACGACGCCACCGGAACTATGCACCGCGTGACCGGCATCACCGATCCTGCGCTAGCCCAGCGCGTGTTGCTGATCCCCCCGGTGCCGCCCGATGCCGTAGCGCAATTAGCAATCCATTGGGAAAACATCGCTGGTGCTGACGTACCCGCACCAACGCTCACGGGCCTCAAGGACTTGGGCGCCATACACCCGGTGCCGGTGCTGACTTTCGTTCAAGACAAGGTCGATGCCATCATGCCGCGTCGGCACGGCTATCAGGCATCGCCCACTTACAAGGCTGATATGGCCTGCGCGCGGATCAGCTTTGATTATGCGGGATACCGCGTGACGCCGAACGCAAATGCAGCAGAGATCATAGCCAACAGCGATGCTGGCTTTATCCGTTTCAGACGCGACCTTGCGGCAGAGACCCGGGCGCTCGACCAGATGTTTGCGCATGGCCTCATCCCGTTGGATGGCTTTCGAGAGCTGAAGACCAAACCTACGCTGCAATGGGATTTTGCCCCGGTCGCGTTGGCCAAAGCCACCGATTTCGCGCTGTTCATGCACACCGCGCTGCCAACGTTGCGCACCGACGGTTGGCGCATCGAATATGGCTCCAGGTGGCAGCTCACCATCACCGAGGTTGGCGGTGAAGACGTGCAGTTCGATGTCACGACATCGGGTATGGATTGGTTCGATATCAGCCTTGGTGCCCGGATTGATGGGCAAGTCGTCGACATCCTGCCCATATTGCGACAGCTACTGGCGCACTTCGGCCCGCAATTGCTGAACCAGGCTGGGGACAGTATCACCGTCGCGATTCGCCCGGGCAAGCTGGCGCAATTGCCTATCGAACAGATCAGGCCCGTGCTGGCGATGCTACTCGAGCTGGCCCTCCACGATCGTGAGGCATCAGGAAAATTGCGCCTGCCGCGTAGCGATATCGCCGTGCTGGCCGATCTCGAAGCGGCGAGCGCAGGCCGCATTGACTGGCGCGGCAGTGATGACTTGCGCAAACTTGCCCGCGCCCTCGCCCGCATCGATCTGCAGCCGACCGTAACGCCGACGAGCTTTAAAGCGGAGCTCCGCCCCTATCAGCAGCACGGTTTGGACTGGCTGCAAGTGCTCCACAGCGCTGGATTTGGCGGCGTGCTGGCGGACGACATGGGGCTTGGCAAGACTGTCCAGGCCCTGGCGCACATCGCTACGCTGAAAGCTGCGGGAAAGCTGGAGGACCCGGCGCTGATCATCTGCCCGACCTCGGTGCTGCCCAACTGGCAGGCAGAAATTGCCCGCTTTGTTCCCGAACTGCGCAGCGTTCTCTGGCACGGCAATGACCGGCACAACCTGCATGACCAGTTCGGTAACGCCGACATCATCGTTTCGAGTTACCCCCTGTTGGTGCGCGACACCGCGCAGTTTGCCGCCCAAACGTTGTCACTCATCCTGTTTGATGAAGCCCAGACGCTCAAGAACCCAAAAACAGCCGGCTTCAAGGCGGCAAAGGCGCTGAAAGCAGGACAGATTATCGCCTTGTCGGGCACGCCGGTAGAAAACCAGCTGACCGACCTGTGGAGCTTGACTGACCTCGTCACGCCTGGCTTGCTCGGCTCACTTGACGAGTTCAAACGCGTGCTCGACCGTCCGATCTCCCGGGATGATGATCCTGCCGCCAAAGCAATGCTCCGACGCCGCCTCCGGCCCTTCATGCTGCGCCGGACCAAAGATAAAGTTGCCGGCGACCTGCCCGACAAGACGGAAATTCCGGAGTGGGTCGACCTCGAAAAGAACCAGCTGGCCGCTTACGAAAGTTTGCGCCTGCTTATGCACAAGCGGGTGCGCGACGAGATTGCCCGCGTCGGTCTGTTGCGCTCGCAGATCGTCTTCCTCGATGCCTTGCTCAAGCTGCGGCAACTGTGCTGCGATCCGCGCCTTCTACCGCAAACGAACGGCAACGGCATGGACAAGGCCGTCGGCTCGGCAAAGCTCGCCAGGCTGATGGAGATGCTGCCAGAACTGCTGCGCCAAGGGCGACGGATCATCCTGTTCAGCCAATTCACGTCCATGCTAGACCTGATCAAGCCCGAACTCGACGCGCTGGCCATAACTTATGTTGAAATCCGCGGTGCGACGCAGGATCGCAACACTCCTGTGCGCAAATTTCAGGCCGGCGAAGCTCACGTCATCCTCATAAGCCTCAAGGCTGGGGGAAGCGGTTTGAACCTTACCGCTGCTGACACAGTGATCTTGTACGATCCCTGGTGGAATCCAGCGGTCGAAGCGCAGGCCATCGACCGTGCGCACCGGATTGGCCAAACTAGGCCCGTCTTTGTCCACCGCCTAATCGCCAAAGGCACGATCGAGGAGAAGATACTCGGCCTTCAGGACAAAAAGCGAGCGCTTGCCGCTATGCTCTGGGAGGGTGACAGTGCAATCCGGGCCAAGTTGACCGAGGCCGACATCGCATACCTGCTTGGGTAACGCGTGAACGCAATGTATCTGGCAAAGATGCTTTTGAGGCCCCAAGTATTTGGAAGCCTACGTCAGCGATCGAATTTTCGATCCGCAGCGGACTACCAAGTCGCTAATGACTGATGCGGGTGACCTCGCCCCCACGACCGGTCTCGGCGACGCTGCCATTCAGGACGATGTGCGCGTGCGCAACCCTGAAACGCAGGAGCGGCTGCGAGAGTTGGTCGATGTCATCAACAAGGTCGAACGACGTTTTTGATCGGCGCTGGTGGCTTATGGTTGGTTTCTTTCAGAACTTCTGCCAAGCTTTTCCTTATAGACTGCGACGCTGATCTCTCTCGTTTTGACGGACACCGATAATAGCCTCCGCGGAGCCAGGAGGTGTTAGTAGGACGAAACGTCGTTTCACCGACGAGTTCAAGCGCGGACGCGGTGGCGCTGAGCAAAGGTTCGACGCGGCAATTGTCGACGTCAATCTGGGAGGAGAAAAAGCTACCCGGTTGCTGATGCGCTGGCACAGCTTGGCATCCCTTTCGTTTTCTCGACAGGCTATAGTGACCATGGCGATCGTGCCGACCTTGAAGACCGCCCAGTGCTCAGAAAGCCTTATACTCGCGCGGCTCTGTTCGCTGCATTTGAACGGATGCTGCCCGACGAGCCGTTGCCGGTGGCGGCATAGCGCAGGCGGAAATAAGGTGGTCGAATGTCGCGAGGCCGCTTTAACCTTGGTAGAGTGGCCCGCCCCGGCTTCACTGGAGGCGGGCGCTTTTGAGTTCACGTATTCCTTGTGGCGGCAATGTCCATCTTCCTAAAGTTCGGTCGTCCCCCGGTGAGAGAGGAACGGCCGAATCTGGTCGACGACCAACTGAACGCTCTCGTGAAAACGTTTCAGACCGAACGCTTTTAGCTTCGGGTTGGGCGGTTCGAGCTTTGGGCACTGTTGCGATGGCCGGCCATGGCGCCCGGCACGGACGTTGCACCCCTCGATCCCACTGACCGGGACGACGCCAGCTGATAATCAGGGTTGAATTGCGTAGATCACCTGCACGCGGACCTGCGTTTCGATCGCGCGGGGCTTCAGTCCGATCGCAACCGGCGGCGGTGGGGGTGGAGGCGGCGGCGGCGAGCTGACCCGCGCTGCCGCGACGACGATCTCGTCATACGGGCCTGGGCCGTTGAAGCTGAGGTTGGAGACGCTTAGGACGCCGCCGAGCCTGACACCGGAGGCGCGCGCGATGGCTTCAGCCTGAAGTTTTGCTTCGGCCACCGCTTCCGTGATCCCGCGCCGCCTTATCTCCTTGTCCTCGGCGAGGAAGTAGCGGTCGATGCGGGGGTTGGTCGCACCGAGACGGCCAGCAAGCGACACCATTGTGCCGGCCTCGTTCACTGCCGCGGTGCGGACCTCCACCTGAAGATCGGCGGTATAGCCAATGATCGCGCATTCGCCGGTCGACAGGCGCGGATTGCCGTAGGTGTTGCGATTGCAGTCACGCCCGCGCACCTCGGCGATACCGACTTGGGCGGCACGTATATCGGGTCGGGCAGAGATGCCTGCCAGTCCCTTCTCGATCGCGTCCCGTTTCGCCACCATGTCGCGCACGGCCTCGTCGCTGGTCGTGCCCTCGCCATGAACGGAGAAGCTAACGACGGCACGGTCGGGCGGGCTCGGGATCGTCGCAGCACTATTGACGACGATTCGGGGACGCTGTTCCTCGCCGGATTGCGCGATTGCGGCGCACGGCCAGAAGATGGGGAGAAAAATGGCAAAGCGGCGCATGGGAATCTCCAGAGAGGGAACCGCCAGCCTAGCCGACAGCACGCCAGGTGCAATAAATCATTTGATATTGACTCGCAATAGTATCCCTTTAAACGGTCAAGCAAATTGGGGGAAACATTGTGCGCGTTTTATATCTGGCTGCCTGCAGCCTGTTCGCAATTCAAGCCGCAAGTCCGGCCTTCGCTCAGGCCCCTGCTGGCGAGGCTGAGGGGAATGCCGACACAATCATCGTCACGGGTGAAAAGGCCAATCGCTCGCTTCAGGATACGTTGACGAGCGTCGCAGTGACGACGCCAAAGCGTATGGAGCAGGAAAACCTCATCACCATTCAGGATGTGTTCCAGCGGACCGCCAACGTCACCGAGACCTATGGCGTCTCCGGCTTTACCATCCGTGGCATCGCGAACCGCGGTATCACAGGCGGAGAAGGGGCGGCGCTCGCCACCATCTTCGTCGATGGAGCTGCGCTGCCCTCAGCCATCGTCCAGGCGGCACCCACTGATATGTGGGATGTCGAGCAGGTCGAGATTTTGCGCGGGCCGCAATCGACGTTGCAGGGGCTGAACGCGCTGGCCGGCGCGGTCATCCTGCGCACGGCCGAACCGACGATGGACTGGTCGTTGCGCGCGCGTGCCCAGTATAGCAGTGGCGACGACCGGCAGTTCGCGGTCGCCGCTGGCGGACCGATAGTGCCGGGCGAACTGGCTTTCCGGGTCTCCGCCGAAAAGCGTGACGCGGACGGCTTCACCTGGAACCCAACACGCCGCACACATGAAAATCCGCTGGATTCGACCAATGTCCGTGCCAAGCTGCTCTGGACGCCCAGTGCTCTCACCGGATTCGAAGCGCGGGTCGGCTATACCCATTATGATCGTTATGGCGGCTACAGCTTCAGCTATGTCGACACGACTACGCCCGACTTCTTCGACCGTCGGCGTAATTTTTCCAATGTCCCCAATGACAGCGATTCCAATACCGACATCGGCACCTTGGACCTGCGCTATGATTTCGGCGGTGATCTCAGCCTGACGGCGATCAGCGCCTATAATGATGTCGGCGAGACCAACAATTACGACAACGACCTGACTGCCGCCGACAGCGGCCAGTATGTCCAGCGCAACCACTTCAAGACCTTCTCGCAGGAATTGCGGTTGAATTACGACGGGGACAGGCTGAGCGGTCTCCTCGGCGCCTTCTATTATAACCGCAGGAACAGCATCAACACGACCAGCGAGACGGGCGTCCCGACGCCTCTCGGCACGATCGCCGCGCTGCTCCAGTCGAACGGCATCGATGCGGCGACCGCGCAATATGTCGCCAATCTTTATGGTGCGGCTTTACCCCAAATTCCCGTCGATTTCGCGTCGCAGGGTGCGGGCAAGGTCCGCACCTATGCCCTGTTTGGGGACGCGCGGTTCAAACTGACCGACCGGCTCTCGCTGCTCGGCGGCTTCCGCTACGACCGCGAAACCAACAGTATCGCAGTTGCGCAGCAAACAGAATTTGCCGGCACCTATCCTGACCCGCTGGCCTTTGGTCCGGCAGGATCGCCTCTCTGGTTTGCGGTCATGGGCATCAATGCAGGGGTCGAGGGCATCGTTTCCGATGCGACCGGCGGTGCGGTTGCGATCAACCGCACCTTCAAGGCTTTCCTGCCCAAGGCCGGGATCGAGATGGCATGGACGCCGGACATCAAGACCGCCTTCACCGCTCAACGCGGCTATCGGTCAGGCGGGTCGAGCAGCAACCTGGCCCGGTCAGCGACCTTTGCCTATGATCCCGAATTCACCTGGAATTATGAACTATCGTTCCGCTCGGCCTGGTTGGACGGTGCGCTGACGCTCAATGCCAACGCCTTCTATGTCGACTGGAAGGATCAGCAGGTGTCGGCCAATTTCGGCCTCAACGTCTATGACACCAATGTCGTCAACGCCGGTAAGTCGCATCTCTATGGCTTTGAGGTGGAGACGGCGCAGCGCGTCAGTCCGGCCTTCGACTGGTATGCCTCCGTCGGCTATACCAAGACCAAGTTCGACGAATTTTCGACGACGTTGGGCAGCGTGACCGACTATGCCGGGCTGGAATTTGCCCATGCGCCGCACTGGACCTTGTCGGCAGGCATTAATGCGCGCCCGGTCGAACATGTCAGCCTGAACGTCAACGCCAGCCATCGCAGCGCCGTATTCTCCGAAATCAGCATCCCACAGTCGGAAACGCGGCTGGATGCCCGCACGCTGGTGAACGCGCGCATCGCCTATGAAGCGGATCACTGGACGGTTTCCGCCTTTGCCTCCAATCTCTTCGACGAACAATATTTCCAATATACCGTCGACGGTCTGGGTCGCGGCGTGCTGGGTAATCCCCGCGTACTAGGCGTATCTCTGGAGACGAATTGGTAATGATGACGCTCGCCGCCTGTCTCCCCATGCTGGCGGGCGGGGCGTTCGGCGCCTGGGCCTTGCGCCGGGCGTGGCGTTCCCCGGCTGAAAAGGGCGCTGGCTATCGGGCCGTCGGCTGGGCGGCGATGGTCGCGACTTTGGTCTGGCCGGCCTTCCTGCTAGGCGACACGCGCGGGCCGTTCATAGCGCTGGCCATGTTGTCGGTAGCCGCGCTTGCGGTGGTCGCGAGTGGAGCGACGGTCCGTCCGGCCAAGGCCCGGAGGTCAGATCGCGCCGGGCGCGCATCGGACAGCCTAGCGCCCGAACCATCGGACAGGCCGACGACCCGCTGGCGCAACATATTGCGCTGGCTGCTGGCCGGCCCGATCGGCATGATCGCCGCCATGGCGATGGGCATATGCTATGCCGTCTGGGTGCCCGGCGAGGCGCAGACGCGGCTGCTGATCGGCGCGTTGATCGTGCCAGTCGCCTGGGGTGGCGCCATGGCCTGGACCTTGGCAGACAATCGTATCCTTCGCGCGACGGCGGTTCTGGTCGGCACCGCACTCACTGGCTTTGGCCTGGCCATATTGAAGGGGTTCGCATGACTGCGGCCGCCAAGCGCAAGCCATTCCTGTCGCGCGTACCCGCCGATTTCGTGCGCGCGGTGCTGAAGGGGCATAGTTCGCTCGGCCTCGCCTTTGCCTCGATCATCTATCTGGTCTGCCTGACGGGCAGCATCGCGGTGTTCGCCCATGAATTTCAGCGGTGGGAAACAGCCGGCGCGCCGCGCCTGACCACCGTATCACCCGACGCCGTCCAGCACGCGCTGGAGGCGGCGATCGCGCGGGTCGGCGGCGGCGTGGAACATGGCTATATCAACCTGCCCACGCCCGATCTGCCGCAGGCCAGCATCAGCGTCGAGAAGGACCATGTGCATCATGGCTGGATCTTCGACGCGGCCGGCAATCTGGTTGCGCCCGGTGACGCGCCGTTCAGCGAATTCCTCACGCGGCTGCACATCAACCTGCACATTCCGGGCAGTTGGGGCATCTTCATCGTCGGCCTGACCGGCGTTGCCCTGCTGTCCTCGCTTATTTCCGGCCTGCTCGCTCATCCCCGCATCTTCAGGGACGCCTTTCACCTCCGTCTGGGGGGCTCCCGCCGCTTGCAGGAGGCCGATCTGCACAACCGCATTGGCATCTGGGCCTTGCCTTTCCATGTCATCGTCTCGTTGACCGGCGCGCTGCTGGGCCTCACCACCATCATCGTCGGCGTGCTGGGCATGGCCCTGTTTCAGGGGGACACGGCCAAAGTCTATGCCCTGTTCATCCCACAGGCGCCCAAGGACGATCCGCGCCCCGCACCGATCATCGACCTGCGCCCGATGTTCCCGGCCGTCGATCGCGCGACGCCGGGCGGTCGCATTGACCTCATCCTGCTGGAGCATCCCGCCGAAATGGGCGGCGCCGCGATGTTCAACGTACAACGCGACGACACGCGTCTCGCCAATTACGACGCCTATGCCTTCGATCGTGCGGGCAAGCTGTATCACAGCGCCCGTTCGGCGGAAAATAATCTGGGCGAACGGATATTGGGGGCGATCGGCAAGTTGCATTTCGGCTGGTTCGGCGGCGGCATGGTGAAGGTCGCCTATGCGGTCCTTGGGCTTGGCCTCACCTATCTGGCGGCGGGCGGCGTGACCATCTGGCTCGCCCGGCGACGCGACAAGCGCAATCCCGCGCCTGGCCTTGAACGGCTATGGGCCGCGACCATCTGGAGCCAGCCGGTCGCCCTTGCCACCACGGCGCTTGCAACGGCGGCGCTGGGCGGAATGGTCAGCAAGCAGGCGCTGATCGTGACATGGGCCGCCGTGACGCTGGTCATCCTCTTCTCTGCCCTGCGGATCGAGGCGGCGACTCTGTCGCTATGGCTGAAGCGGGCTGCCGGCGTGCTGCTGATCGCCACCGCGCTGGTCCATTTTATGCGCTTCCTGCCCGCTGATCCGGTCGTCTGGTCGGTTGATGTCGGGCTGCTGGCGTGCGGCGCTGTGCTGTTGTGGTTGGCGCGTGATGCCGCCGCGCAGCCGGTGCCGGTCCCCGCGGCATGACTGGCGACCTCCCCTACGGAGACGTGATCGATAGTGTGGCGAAGCTGGAGGCCGTCACGGGCTGCACGCCGCCCGCCATGCATCTCAAGGTCATCGACCATCTGGACGAGGGCGCGTTGCGATGGCTCGCCCACTCGCCGCTGGCGTTCGTCGGTCTGGGTTCCGGTCTGGACGCCGCCAACGCCAGCGTCATTGCGACTATCGGCGGTGGTGCACCGGGCTTTGTATCGGGTGACACCCGGCGGTTGCGCATCCCGCTGGCATCGTTGGATCATGCCAAGCCCCTAGCGGTCGGCGCGTCGTTCGGATCGCTGTTCCTGATCCCCGGTATCCGGGAGGCATTGCGCATCAATGGCTGGGTGGAAGCGGTGGATTCCGACCATCTGCATGTCGTTGTGGAGGAATGCTACGGCCATTGCGCGAAGGCCATCATCCGCTCGGATCTGTGGGCGGTGCAGCCCTGCGACGTACCGACGGACCTTGCCGCCTTTGTAGCAGCGAGCCGTTTTCTGGCGCTGGCCACGGTTAGCGCGGGCGGCCAGGCGGATCTCAGTCCGAAGGGCGACCCCGCCGGCTGCATGGCCATGCTCGACGGCGACCGGCTATGGTTTGCCGATCGTCCAGGCAACCGCCGCGTCGACAGCTTTCGCAACATCGTGGAGCAGGCGCAGACCGGGATCGTTCTGCTGGTGCCCGGCGCCACCCATGCAATGACGGCACAGGGGGCCGCCCGTCTGACGACCGATTTGACGATCCGCGAGCGCTTCGCCACGCAGGGCAAGACGCCGCTACTGGCGATCGAGCTATCCGTCGAAACCATGGCGTTCCACGCCAGCCGCGCACTGGAACGTGCATCCCCATGGCCCGTGCGCCAGACCAGCGACATTGACTCCACCAAATTGTTCATGGGCCATATCAAGCTCAACAAGGGCGGAGGCGTTGGCGCGATGCTCGCGCGCGCAAGCCTCTCGGTACCCGGTATGACGGGGCTGCTCAAGAAGGGGCTGGAGAAGGATTATAAGGACAATCTCTACTGACCCTGGCTGGCGTCGGAATTTGCCGGCATTTGGCAGCGGAAAAGGCCTGTTTGTCGCCATGTCGCCCGTTTCTTAACTAGATCCCGATACGACCTCGAACGAAAGTGCGTAGGTGAAACGGTATGAAAGATCGGGGCTGCAAAATGGTGTCGCGGCGCATGTCGCTTGGTCTGTTAGTCGGGGGCGCGGCAACGATGCTATCAGGGTGCAGCTTCGGTGATAGATCATCTTATAAGTTTCGGATGACGGTCGAAGTGAAAACACCGCAAGGTTTAAAATCAGGCTCCTCTGTGCTTCAGGTAGAAGTATGGCGAGGCATACCTATTGGCGATAGCAGTGGTTTAAATTCCAGCGTGTCTGGCGAGGCCGTGGCGATCGAATTGAAAGACACGCTATTATTTGTTCTTCTGCAAATGCCCAATGCAGGGCCGCCGCTCCAAGCCGTCGTGCCTCATGCTTTGCTTGGCCGACGTTCTCATAATCCCGATGGAGTTATGTCGGATACCGCCGTGCTGAGAAGCAACTTCGACGGAAAAATGAAGGCCGATCTGCCGCGCACGGATTGGCCAATGATGGTTCGGTTCCGCAACATTAATGACCCCACAACTGTGGAGTTGGTTGATCCTGCTGCCATCGGCGTAAGCCGGGTTGCGGTTGAAACCACCAGTGATGCCGTAACCACAGGGATTGAAAAGAAACTACCATGGCTGCCGAAAATCTATCAAATGGATATTGGGCCAGAATTTCGCCCCACTGGTATTCCAGTAGGTGATTTCAAAAGGCTATTTTCGACGCAGTTGGATAATTAGTGACGACGGCAATCACATGAATCTCATTCAGCCACCACGCGATTCCGCCGAAAATCCGTTGCACACGGTATTTCGCGGTCAGGTTGCCCCTTGAATTGTTCGAGAATCACTGTCGGATTGAGAAAGCGTCCGACAATGCCAGTCGAGGGGTTTTCCGTCATGGTTTCGGTATCGGACCGCCAGGGAGTGATCCCCACCGCCCAGAATTCATGTGATTTCCCATATCTGCGTCGCAGCACCTGTGTAGCGATTTACCGCGCGAACAACCGATAGCGGGAAGGCGGTACGCCGAAATGCCGGGTGAAGGCGGTGGCGAAATGGCTCGGGGTTGCGAAACCAACCGAAAGGGCAATCTCCGTCACTGTCTCTCATCATCATGGTGCCTGTCGGTGGCGGTTCATCGCTCTAGCGTGAGGCAGAGGGATCGACCGACAGGCCATCGGGTTGAGAGCAATATAAGACTTCTTGAGCTTGCTATAGGTTACTTTTTATCGACGTGCTCGCTCACCCACTTGATGATGAGATCGGCGACTTCGAGGTTGTTCTTGTCCTGCATGAACATGTGACTGTTGCCTTTCATGCCGACGTCCGGAAGCGAGATGAACGTCATGTCACCACCCGCAGCTTTGATTTGGTCCATCTCTTTGACGCAGGCCGCATAGGGGGGGTCGCCGAGATAATCGCCAACCATCACCAGGATCGGAACCTTGGCCAGGGTCTTCACCTGATCGTCGGTCAGGTTGGAAAAGCAGCCGGTTTCGAGCTGGATGATTCCCTTGATGCCACCCTTCGCCTTCAGGACGGCCTGCGTTGGGAAGCCGGCAGATTGAGAATGGCCGACCAGAATGGCTCCGCCGAGCTCGTGCGCCAGGTCTGCAAAATTATCGACTGTCGGGTTCTTGGTTTCCGGCGAGATCAGTTCGTCCAGAAGGCTCGGCACCTGCCTCTCGAACATATCGGGAATGACCTGCTTGTAGAACTCACCGACATGATCCAGCGGAAATTGCTGAACGGGGTATGCCTCGTCCATCTTCGGCCCGAAGCGGAAGACTTTCCAGGCCATGTTCGAGGTGCCCAGATAGACGCGGGGCTGTTCGGAGGGCGCGATCTTTCCGTCACGTACCTGGTTGAAGATCGTCGCGTTGAAGCCCGAGCGCGCCCGGCCCGTCTGCTCGGCCATATAGGTCGGGAAGCCCTGGTGTGTGAAGTATTCGTACCAGCCCGTGCGGCCGTCCGGCGTCGTTTCCCATTGCTTGGAGGACAGCAGCCCGCCGTGCATGAAGACGATCGGGGTGTGCGTTGGTTTCGGGGGCGTCTGGAACTGGACGTACATCTGGTCGACCAAGACCTTTCCGGCCTCGAAAGACTCCCCGAATATTGCTTTCATATCGCTCCAGCCGGCGTTCTCGGTCTCGACCGTCCTTCCGCCAACGAAGAAGCTGCCCTGGCTTTGAAGAACGAGCGGTTCCGGAGACGACTTGAGATCGGAGAGTGCTTGTGCCGAGGCGCTCGCAGACGCAAAAATGAGTGTGATGAAGGCAGCGCTCCGCATCAAAGACAGCGTATTCATAAATATCCTTTGTGTGACTGTGTCTGGTTGTCTCAGCAAGAGGACGCGACTGGAATGGTGCGATATTGCACATCCTCTTCTTATAATCGTATATGATCCAAGCCTGATCTGCATTAAACTGGCGATGTTCGCACAACAGATGTGAGAAAACGCACCATGGATCACTGGGATGAAGTCCGCATGTTTCTGGCTGTCGCAGAAGGCGGCACGGTGCGCGCGGCCGCGGACACACTTGCCGTCAATCACGCTACGATCATCCGGGGCATCGGGCGTCTGGAAAAGAAGCTCAAGACGAAGCTGTTTGACAAGCTACCGTCCGGATACCGACTGACGGATGCGGGAACCGACATCGTCGAGCTGGCCGGACAGATGTCGACGGCGTCGTCTCAAATAGAGGCGAAGATTTTCGGGCGTGACCAGAGCGTATCAGGACCTTTGAGGCTCACGCTCCCCGTTTCGTTTGCGACCGACCTGTTGATGCCGACACTGGTTGAGTTCCGGGCTGCTTATCCCGATATCGCGCTGGAAATCATCGGCTCGGTATCGGTGATCAATCTCGGCAACCGGGAGGCGGACGTTGCCTTGCGCGTTGTCGTTGGCGACGGAACTCCGCCAGACAATCTCTACGGTACAAGGCTCTGCGAATTTCATACAGGATTCTACGTCCATCGAAATCTGCTGACAGCCCACTCAACCCCCGCCGCTTGGCTGTTGGGAACCAACGAGGTCGTTCCGTCGGACTGGCATCCAGAAGGCGGGATCAGGATGACGACCACTCCGATCCGATTTGCAGAGATGCGATCGCAGTTCGAAGCCGCCCGCGCGGGCATGGGGATTACGGTCTTGCCGTGTTTTCTGGGCGACGCCGATCCCATGCTTGCCCGCGTGCCAGGAAGTCCGGTCACACGCGCCGGCGACATATGGTTGCTGACACATGGCGACGCGCGGCAAACAAAGCGCGTGCGGCTCCTTTGTGATCACATCCGCACCGCGATGCAAGGTTTCGCTGGAAGAATGACGGGACGGATCGAAAGTGGCGAATGCGAGCTTCTTTAATGGCAGCAGGCATGAACGCTTCGGCGGTCTGTGAAATTCCTCGCGCTGACCTTCAATGTGATGGTCCGCTGAAAAGATGTGGCTCGAGCAGCTTCTGTAGGAAAGCGTCATTCTGACGATCACCTTGCTTCCGTGTGTCAGCAAGCGGAGGATTGATACGGCATTTGCGTAGCCATCGCGCGGAATATCGCACGATAGCGTAGAATCGGCGGGGCTGGCGGGCCGCGCCCGACGATGATGAGCACTACGTCTACGCTGTAGCCCTCCAATACCGCACAATGCGCCAACCCGACCAACCATCGCATCGCACTTTTCACCTTATGCGTCCTGCGCCAGCGGGGCTCCTCATGCACAGCGCTGATCCAGCAGCGCCGACAGCGCATCGGTTGTCTGCGCCGCCTCTCGCGCCGCGGCCCGTAGTTGCGGATCGACCAGCGAAAGATCCACAGCCGATGTTGTCGCGGGCTACGCCATGGCAACGGTATGCGGGAGACTTGCGACAGCCAGACGAGCAAGGCCGCCGATGGCGAGATCGCGCCGCGTCAGATCAAGCGTCATTCTTCACTCCCGAGCATAAGGGATGAGGCAACGCCCATCGGCGGAACGGGTTTTCCATCGTGGTTTCCACGGTCACGCGCACTCGCATGGCTTTGCGCGTCCCTGCCGTCACCGGACGATCCGCGGATCGAGCCCGTATTGCGCGGGCGCGCCGAGATGATCGCGCAGCGTGGTTCCGGCATAGTCCCGGTGGAACAGGTCGCGCGCCTGGAGGACCGGAAGGACATCGTCGACGAAGGGATCGAGGCCATCTTCGTACACATCGGGCGCCACCCAGAAGCCGTCGGCTGCTTCGGCCTCGAACCATGCCTGCATGTGATCGGCGACCTCGACCGGCGGCCCCGCCACGACCGGCTGATAGTCGATCACGCCGTGCGCGAGGATATCGCGCACCGACCAGCCCTCGCGCGCGACCTCCAGCGCCCGCACCGAGCGGGGATCGCCGGAAGACGAACGTGCGGCGGCCAATTGTTGCGGCGACAGCGGTTCGTCGAGCCGGGCCGGATCGATCGGCACGCCCAGCATCTGCTGGAGATACGACGCGCGCTGCGGGAACGTCCGTTCGGTCAGCGTGACGCGGCGATCAAGCGCGGCGCGCTTGTCATCGGCGATCGTCGTCATCAGGCCGGCGATGAACTTGATCTCGTCGGGGTCGCGGCCGGCGCGTTCGGCAGCGTTGCGGAATGCCGTCCTTTGTGCGCGTCCGTCCTCGATTGTGAACGTCGCGCCGATGACCGCGCTGGCGAAGCGGCCGGCGAGGCGGAGTGCGTTAGCAGCGCGTTGACGAAGTCGGTGTGATCTGATTCAGCCTGGATACGGAAAGAAGGCGGTCAGCGACGATGGCGATGCGACGTGATGGTGATGTGCAGGCGGATCTGATCGTGTCGTGGTCAGATATACCGCGCTCTCCCGGGCACGCCTTTTACGACAAGCTTCAGAAGCTGCTGGTGGATGCCGGTTTCGACCGCTTTGTGGAAGAGGCGTGCCAGGCCTATTACGCTGCGCGGATGGGGGCGCCATCGGTACCCCCCGGCCGATACTTTCGGATGCTGCTGATCGGCTATTTCGAAGGCATTCACTCCGAGCGCGGGATTGTGTGGCGGTGTTCGGACTCGCTTTCGCTGCGCGAGTTTCTGCGGTTGACGACGCGGGAGAAAGTCCCCGACCATAGTTGGATGTCGAAGACCCGCAGCCGGCTGCCGCACGAGGTTCATGACCAGATATTTGCCTGGGTTCTGGGGCTCGTAGCAGATCATGAGCTGGTGAAGGCCGAACGGATCGGCGTGGACGGATCGACGATGGAAGCCAATGCGGCGCGACACTGGCGAGACGTATCGTGAGATGCTGACGCGCATGGCGCACGAGAGCGGCATCGAGACACCAACAGCCGACGACCTGGTGCGCCTTGATCGCAGACGCACGGGCAAGAAGCTGTCGAACACGGATTGGGAGAGCCCGGTCGATCCGGACGCCAAGGTGGCGCGGATGAAGAACGGCTCGACGCCGCTTGGTTACAAGCCTGAACATGCGGTCGATCTGGATACCGGCGTGATCGTCGCAGCGCCGATCCATCCTGCGGACAAGGGCGATACGAACACCCTCGAGGCGACGCTCGAGGCGGCTGCGCGTAACCTGGCGACAGTCGATATGGCACCGGCCCCGGACACCCCGTGCGATCTTGTAACCGACAAGGGGTATCACTCCCGCGAGGGCCTCAAGGCACTCGCAAACGGGCCGTGGAAGACCCGCATATCGGAGCCCATGCCCGCCAAAGGCATCCTGCGCTGGCACGGTGACGAGGAAGCGCAGAAGGCGGTCTACGCCAATCGCGCCCGCCTGAAATCCCGCATCGGACGCAAGACCATGCGCAAACGCGGCGAGATGGTGGAACGCAGCTTTGCCCATGTCCTGGACCGGGGCGGCATGCGCCGCGCATGGCTGCGTGGGCGCGAAAACCTCCACAAGAGGTATCTGATCCACGTCGCCGGCTTCAACCCGATGATGGCGCCGAGCAGGAGCGGTCGCCTGCGCCAGCTTCGCGTTGCTGCCGTCAGCGGGATCGCAGCGAGCAGCGATCCCAGCGCATAGATACTGATCCATTGTCCGGCCATGGCCTCGCTCACCTCCAGCGACGCCCCGATCTGCGAGAGCAGACCGGCCGGGAGGGCCTCCGTCAGGATGGTGACGAAACCGGCAACCGCCAGTGCGCAGAGCCCCGCTACCGGCAGCCGTTCGACGTGCGTCGTCACGCTGAGGCCTTCGGCAGCACCAGGTCGCCAACGGTGTAGGTGTGAAACTCGCTCGACGAGACGGTGTCGAGCTTGCGGAACTTTTCGAGGAATACCGGATCGGAAAAGAAGATCTCGACGTCGCCGGGGTCGGAGATCGCCTCGATATTCACGACAGTCAGCCCGTCGGTGCTCTTGGCGAGGTTGCTCCACAGAAAGCCTGGCTTCCGCTCGGCGACATAGTGGACGACATCCTGGATTAGCTGGAACGCTTCTTCCTGTTTGCCGGCGTGAACGTGAATGACGTTGACGATGAATGTCGTCGGGGTGGGGTAGGTTGTGAAGACGGGGGTCATGTTGTGCTCCTTGGTTTCGTAAAGCCAAGGGATAGCGGTCGGCTTTTCCCGGAAAAATGGGCCATTGTTCCAGTGACTACGGAATAAGATTCCTGTAAAGATCAAGCCATGGACAAACTCACGGCGTTCGACGCCTTCGTGCAATCGGCTGAAACCGGCAGCTTCGTGGCGGCTGGCCGCAAGCTCGGTCTTTCCGCCTCTGCGGTTGGCAAGGCGGTGGTCCGACTGGAACAACGGCTGGATGTGCGCCTGTTCCATCGCAACACGCGCAACATGACGCTCACCGAAGAAGGGCGGCTGTTCCTCGAACGCTGCCGCCGCATCTTCGAGGAGGTCGAGGCAGCGGAAGCCGAGCTTGCCCGATCAAATCGGACGCCGAGAGGGCGGCTGCGGGTCAGCCTGCCGCTGGTCGGCATGCTGCTGACACCGGTGATGGCCAAGTTCATGCGCGCCTGGCCAGAGGTGCAACTCGACCTGGATTTCAGCGATCGGCTGGTGGACGTCGTGGAGGAAGGGTTCGATGCCGTCATTCGCACCGGGCAACCATCGGACAGCCGGTTGATGAGCCGCAATGTCGGCCGGTTCAAACTGAAGATCGTCGCCTCACCCGACTATCTGGCGCGATGCGGAGTGCCGGAAACCCCTGACGATCTGGCGCAGCACCAGTGTCTTCAACAACGCTCTCCCAGCACCGGCAAGATCCGACCCTGGCCGTTTGCTCACGGGGAACGGCAGGGGAAGATTGTCCTGCCCGAACGGATGAGCGCGACGGCGGTCGATCCTCTGATCGCGTTGGCGATCGAGGGGCTGGGCATTGCCTGTCTGCCGCCCTTTGCGATCCGTAGCGAGGTCGCTGACGGACGTCTCGTGTCCATCCTGGACGAGTGGGTTGCCGAGACCGATCAGTTCAACGTGCTCTGGCCGGCCAGCCGCCAGATCACGCCCAAACTGAGGGTGTTCATCGATTTCATGGCCGAGCATCTGCAGCCGCAATAGGCATCGCATATCGCGCCGGTTCGTCCCGTTTCCGCTGTCATGGTGGCCGGCGGAGCGGCGGCTTGACGCGCGGTGCGGAAATCGGCGGCGTTTGCGTAGCTATCGCGCAGGGTATCGCGTCATAGCGTAGAATCGGCGGGACAGACGGGCCGCGCCCGATGAAGATGAGCACTACGACATTGTCATAACCCTTTGATGATTATGAAGATATTTCGTGTTGTGCGGCTATCGGCGGGTTTCTGCGGCATTTGGGTGGCTAACGGTGCCCATTTCGGGCGTTTGACGGGGTATTTCCGTTTCGTCGGCGGATTACCGCCATGCACTTGCGCCTTGGATATCCCGGTCTGGCAAACCTGCGCGCCAGCTCAATCAAATGGTAGGAACTGGGACGGTCATTCCGAGCGGAATCCGAAAGCGTGGGCTTTAAGCGTAAGCTGCCGTTCGCTTTGCCGACGGACAGCACATGACGGGCGTCGGCTATCGCCTGGCTTCCGGCATGACGATCCGGGAAATTGCGCCAGCGATCGGTGTCTCGGTCCCGACGCTCTACCGCCACTTGCCGGCACCGGCGCAGGAGGCCGATCAACGCGGAAGGGGTGGACGCCTGGTACCAGCTTTAACGCGTTCACCTTGTTAGTCGTCACGGGCTTCCCCCGATCGGAAGCATAGATGCGACTGTTGTGTATTTCCGCGCTGAGCCAGAAAAGGGACCGTCTTTATAGCCCGCTGTCCGGGATCATGCTCATTTTGCTTTTGAGTGACTTAATGGCGCAGTTCCTTTCGCGATGTCGGACCAACGAATTTGCCATCAGTGCGCAGCACCGGCCGACGGTGCTGCGGCTGGTCGCGGCGCGAGCCAGACGATCGCGGCCGCCGTGGCGAAGACGATGGCGGACAAAAGGAACACATGGTTCGTCGACAAGGCCAGCGCCTCCTGATCGACAATCCGGACAATGGAACCGCGAATCTGATCCATCGACATACCCGTTTGCCGCATCTGCTCCTCAATCGCCAAACTGTTCAACTTCCCTACGATCTCGCTCCGCGCGACGACGGCCTGGTCGTCCCATATAGTCGCGCCGATGGATCCGCCAAAGGCTCCGCCAATGGTTCGCAGGAAGGTCATCAGTCCGGCAGCCGAAGCGATCTCCTGGGGCTTGACCGATCCCAGCGCCAGTGTCGCGAGTGGAATGAAAAAGAAAGCGGTGAAAAATCCCTGCACAATCTGAGGTGTCGCCAGGGTCCAAAAGTCAGCCCCCGACGTCCACCCCACTCGCATCAATGCGACAAATCCGAGCCCCAGCAGACCGACCGAAGCCAGCATTCGTGCATCCCTGCGCTGTGTCATCTTCGCCACGACCGGCGACATGATGAAGGTGCCTACACCGACGAAGGCCATCGCATAGCCCGCCCATGTCGCCGTGTAGCCAAGGCTCTGCTGGAGCCATTGCGGTATGATAATGATGGCAGCGAAGAAGGCGGCAAATCCGATCGACTGTGCCATTACCGCCGCGGTGAACCCACGATATCGGAAGATGCGCAGGTTGACCACCGGCTGGCTTTCGGTCAGCTCCCAGGCCACGAACATGGTGAATACCACGACGGCCACGATCGCCAGACCGACGATGAGATCATATTCGAACCAGTCGTGTTCGCGACCGAGATCGAGTATGAGCTGGAGCGATCCGACCCATATAATCAGCATGATCAGGCCGATGACGTCAAGACGCACCTTGCTGGTCGGCAGGTCGATACCGCGTAGGAAGCGCGTTGCCCCGAACGCGACGAACAGGCCGACCGGCACATTGATGAAAAAGATCCAGTTCCACACGGCGTTGTCAGAAATGATGCCGCCCAGAATGGGCCCCATGATCGGTCCGATGACGGTCGTTGCCGACCATATCCCCATGGCGGTGCCGCTCTTTCCGCGTCCGAAGATACGCATCAGCAACGTCTGGCTGAGCGGCATCAGGGGCCCGCCACAGATCCCTTGCCCGATCCTCGCCGCGATCAGCATGGCTAGACTCGTCGATGAACCGCACAGGATCGAAAATGCGGTAAAGCCGATCATACCCCACATGAATGTCCGCACTGCGCCGAAGCGCTGCGCTAGCCACCCCGTCAGGGGAACGCAGATCGCTTCTGCAACCGCATAGGACGTGATGATCCAGATGCCTTGAGACGGTGCAATGCCCAGGCTGCCCGAGATATGGGAAACCGAGACATTCGCGATGGTCGTGTCCAGCACGACCATGAAGTTGGCAATTCCGAGAACGATGGCGGCAAGCACCAGCTTCCCACCCGTCAGGCGGCCATCGCCCTGCGCGGTCCCGGTCACGTCAATCGTTTCCGAGTTCGACCTCGGCCTCCATCGAGAGGCCAACGCGCAGCGGATGCTGTGCCAGTTCCCGGGGATCGAGCGCTATGCGAACCGGCAGGCGCTGGACGACCTTGATCCAGTTCCCGGTCGCATTCTGAGCCGGGATCAGCGCGAACGACGCGCCCGTGCCGCCCGCGAAGCCGACGATCCGGCCATGATATTTGACGTCTCCACCATAAAGGTCGGACGTAAGCACCGCTTTTTGTCCGGGCTTCACGCGGGTGAGCTGCGCCTCCTTGAAGTTGGCGTCGACGTACATCTGCGCCGTCGGGACGATCATCATCGCCGTGGCTCCCGGCGCCAGTCGCTGGCCGACCTGAACGGCGCGTCGCGTGACGACCCCGTCCAGCGGGGCACGAACGATTGTCCGATCGAGATCGAGGCGTGCCTGATCGACACGGGCACGAGCGGCAAGGACCTCGGGCGATTCACCTGCCGAAATGCCTCGGGTTAGCGCCTGATTGGCGGAATAGGTGCCCTGGGCAGCGCCCTTGGTCGACGTGGCCTGGGTCAGGCCGGCCCGCGCGAGCGCGACCGCGGCCTGCGCGCCGGAAAGGCGGTTGGTCGCCGAAGTCAGCTCGTCGCCAGACACCGCGCCGCTTGCACTGAGGGCGCGGCGTCGGTCATAATCGACCTTCGCGCGCGTTGCGTCCGCATCGGCAGAGGCAAGCTGCGCCCGTGCTCGCACGATCTCTGCATCGCGCGCGTTGACCTGAGCGAGCAGTCCACTGCCGGTCGCCCTCGTCTCGTTGAACTGTCGCTGGGCCCGTGCCAGCTCAGCCTCGGCAGATGCCAGGGCGATGCGGGCATCCCGGTCGTCGATACGTACCAGAACCTGCCCGTGCCGCACGGATTGTGTGTCTCCCACGAGCACCGCCGCCACCTGTCCGCCGACCATCGGCGTAACCATCGCCGTGTCCGCGCCGACATAGGCGTTGTCTGTCGAGACGCGCGAACCTGAGAAGAGGAAATACCAACCGCCGTAGCCGGCTGCGCCGAGCAGGACGGCCGCGCCGATCCCGGTGAAAGCTCGCTTGCGTGCAGATTGGCCTGTACCGGCGTGCGGTTTCTGCGTCGCGGGCGTCGATACGGTATCAGCCACGGGTTTTGTCCTTGATAAGAAGGGAAGGTGCTGCCGGCCCGGCGGGTGGAGGATTGGAATATCCTCCACCGAGGGCGCGGACGAGCGAGACGTCGAGCGCGAAGGCGCGCGTCGACAGAACAGCAGAGGCGCGCTGGTTGATCAGCACCGCATTCTGCGCGGTCAGGACGTCGAGGAAGGTCGAGAGCCCGCCTTTGTATCGCAACTGCGCGATGTCGAACGCCTCACGCGATGCTAACAATGCAGCTTCGGACTTGCCGAGGCGATCGACAAG
This sequence comes from Sphingobium sp. 3R8, assembly GCF_020166615.1. NCBI lineage: Bacteria > Pseudomonadati > Pseudomonadota > Alphaproteobacteria > Sphingomonadales > Sphingobiaceae > Sphingobium > Sphingobium sp. 3R8. Next base: position 22,182 of record NZ_JAIQXR010000035.1, read on the forward strand.
CGCTTGGCGGCTGACCGCGACGTCGGCGACCTCGCGGAAGGCCTGGATCACCGTCGCATCATATTGTGCCACCGCCTCGTCATACTCGGCCCGTGCGCCCCTGTAGCGTGCCCGCAGCGCCCCCCCTTGGAAGATGGGCAGGCCGATCGCAGGCGAAGCGTTGCCATAGGTCGACCCCGTTTTGAACACCCGGTCCAGCCCCAACGCTTGAAGACCGATCAGGCCCGTGATGTCGAGCGAGGGATAGAACGCCGTCCGGGCAACCTTGATGCGCGCGGCCGCGGCTTCGACCCGGGCGAGGGCTGCACGGATGTCGGGTCGCCTGGCAAGGAGATCGGTCCTGACGTCGGCGGGTATGCCGTGCATGCCCGACAGACGGGTTGGCGGTGAGATCGATCTGGCAAGGTCCGGTCCCTGACCGACGAGCGCTGCGAGCTGGTTCTTGACCAGTCCGATCGCTTCGTCGGTTGCGGCAAGATCCGCCTCGGCAGCGGGAATTGCGCCGACCGCCTGCTTCAACTCCGCTTGCGTGTCGAGGCCATTGGCGACGCGTTCGGCCACCAGGCGCCTGGTGTTCGATCGTAGCGCAATCGTGTCCAGTGAGACGTCGCGTTCGGCGATGAGCCGGACCAACTCGGCATAGGCGTCTGCGATCGCCGTGCTGAGGACGAGGCGCGCCTGTGTCAGCTCGAGCGCCGCCGCGTCGGCTTCGGACATGGCGGCGCGGGCCAGCGCCCTGTTGCGACCCCATGGATCGAGGTCCAACGCCAGTTGCAGGTTGACGATCCCCGTCTCGTTCCAGCCCTTCGGATTGAATTCCCGCGGGATGCCGCCATTATAGGTCTGTTTGGTCAGATCGATGGTCGCCTGGGCGTCTACCGTCGGCAGGAGCCCGGCACGCGCCTCGCGTGCTACCGCCGATGCAGCCCGGAAGCGGGCGGCGGCCGCCGCCAGGTCAGGCGCGCGCTCTAGACCTTCCGAAATCAGGCGGGATAGTTGCGGGTCGGCATAGCCGTCCCACCAATCGTCGCGTGGCCACGCCCCTGTGCCACCGGCCAGCGTTTGTGTCCGAACCTGCGTGGGCGTCAGCGGACCGGGGCTGGGACCGAGGTCCGGCACCGCGCAGGACGCCAGACCCAATGCCGCAAGTAACGCGGTAATCGCGTTCCTCATCGCGGCAACCGCGCCTGATCGTTACCATCGCGACAATTGATGGCCTGTATGGCGCCCGGTCGGACAGGTGTCGGTAGAGCAGCGAACGTCCGCTGAATTAGGATATGGTCAAAAGGCAGACACAAGAACATCGGCACAACAGGCGCTCCATTTGTGGCGCGCGACGCTGTAGTGCTGATGGGCACGAGCGCCACTACGCCACCCTTAGGTGGACATCAGTGACGCCGTGGATATCGAGTTCGCTATGCGAATGCGGGAATACCAACCCGCGAGCTCTTTTCGGCTAGGAGGCTGTTATTATTTAGGAGCGGTCCTGTCAACCAACCGCGCAACAGGGTGTGTCTGCAGAGGGAATCCAGCCGATTGCCTCACGGATCTAACATGATGTTCCGACCAGCCCCTCACGATCTTTACGGGGGCCGCGAAGCACCACTGTCACGCAACACAGATCGCCATCGTGCAAACGGCAGGCGGCGCAGAGCGGTTTTGCATCACCGGATCAGATTGGTCGCTATCCTGTCGAAAGCGCTTTGGGCAGTCTGGCAAGCACGCGATGCCCAAGCCCCTAGGTGCCATTGCGCCATAACACCGCCGCTTCGCGGGCACGCACCGCCCTCGCGGTCGTCGCGCCGAAGCGAGGTCGCGGTGAGCGCCGGCAACGCCGATCTGATCGACCACTGCAGTCGTGCCATCATCGTTCATCGTCAAGGACCACGGTGACCACGAGCATGCCGCCCACACCTGAACACTGCCGCCGTTCTCCTCGACAAATAGCCGTGGCCGGCACGGTTCACTTGTCAGTGGACCGTGCCGGCCACGAGATGATCGGGCGAACTGGCAAGCCTTAGGCGACGTGAATCTGCTTCGACATCGTGTCGGTCTGGCGGGATTCATAGATCGTCTGAGCATCGGTCGAAGCGATGTAGCCCCAAGGGCCCATTTCTAGGCCGATGCCACTCTGCTTGACGCCGCCAAATGGTTGGGTCGGGAACACATTGTCGCTGTGCGTATTGACCCACACCATTCCGGCCTCCAGGCGCCGGGCGAGTGCCGCTCCACGGGCGGAGTCGCTCGTCCAGACTGAACCGCCGAGACCGAATTCCGTGTCGTTGGCGAGCTTCAGCACCTCCTCGACATCGGAGAACGAGATGATCGGCATGACCGGCCCAAACTGCTCCTCGTCCACGACCCGCATACCGTGACGCGCATCGGCCAGGATCGTCGGAGCGTAGAAGTAACCTTCGCGATCCAGCTTGTAACCGCCGGTGACGGCCTTAGCGCCCTTGGCCAGCGCATCTTGGACGATCTCGCTGACCTTCTCGAACTGCGCCAGGTTCTGCAAGGGGCCGAGTTGGGTGTCGTCGTCCATGCCGTCACCGAGCGTGACGGTGTTGGCGATCGCAGCGAGTTCCGCGGTGACCTCGGCGACGATGCTCTCGTGGACATAAATCCGCTTGGCGGCGATGCAGAGTTGACCGGAGTTGCGGAAACTCCCCCAGAAGATGCGCTGTGCAATGACCTTAGGATCGGCATCCGCGAGCACAATCGCAGCGTCGTTGCCGCCGAGCTCCAGTGTGACGCGCTTGACGCCGGCTGCAGCTGCCGCGGCCACCTTCTTGCCGGTAGCCGTCGAGCCCGTCATCGTGATCTTGCGGGTGAGCGGGTGCTGGGTCAGCTCGGGGCCGAAGCTCATGCCGCCGCTAACGACGTTGAGCACGCCGGGAGGAAAGACTCCGCGCAGCAGCTCGCCCAGCAGAAGGGTGGTCAGCGGGGTGTACGGCGAAGGCTTGAGGATCACTGTGTTGCCGGCGGCAAGCAGCGGCGCGATCTTGCAGGTGGCCAAGATGATCGGGATGTTCCAGGCGGTGATGGCGACGGCGGGGCCGATGGGCTGGCGGATGACGGCGGAGTACGCAATCTCGTCGTCCTGGATAACGTCCGGGGCGATCTCGAGGTCGGCGTAGTAGCGGAACACCATCGTTGCGGCAAAGATCTCGATCCCGGCGTCAGCCTTGGGCTTGCCCTGCTCCTTCACCAGGATTTCGACAAGCCGCTCGGTGTTCGCTTCGATGATGTCGGCTGCAGCGTGCAGCGCGACGCGACGCGCATCCTTGGCACTGCGCCAGGTCTTGAAGGCCTCGTGCGCGGCGGTCATGACCTCCTCGACCTGCTCGGGCGTGCACTCGGGCGCCTGCGCGAATACGGCGCCGGTCGCTGGATTGATCACGTCGAAAGTGCCGGTGATCGGCGCAGCAACGCCGTTGATTGTCTGGGTGTATACGTGCTCGGACATGAAGCCTCCGGAGAGATGAAACAGGGTTTCTGGCAGTATCCTTTCTGTGGTTTCGGACTAGTCGCGGAATTTGGACATCACTATTCCGTAAGAACAAACAATCCTCTAACATGAGGAATGGATCGTATCGCCGTCATGCGTCTCTTCGTTCGCATCGTGGAGCGGGGCAGCTTTACCGCAGCGGCGGTGGATCTCGGCCTGCCCCGGGCGACGGTGACCACTGCGATCCAGCATCTTGAACGCGATCTGGGGGTGCGGTTGCTGGATCGGACTACCCGCAGCGTCCGGGCCACGCTTGACGGTGTCCTCTACCAGGAGCGGTGCGTTCGACTGCTGGCGGATTTGGACGAGACCGAAACCATCTTTCGCGCAACCGAACCACGAGGGCCGCTGCGGATCGATCTCCAAAGCACGCTCGCTCACCGGTTTATCATGCCAGCTCTCCCCGACTTTGTTGCGCGATACCCGGACATCGCCCTGAATATCAGCGAGGGTGACAGAATTGTGGACCTCATCCCCGAAGGCGTGGATTGCGTCCTTCGCGTGGGCGACCTTCCCGATTCCGGCCTTGTCGGACGAAAGGTCGCAAGCTTGAACCAGATCACCTTGGCGACCTCCGCCTATCTCGCGCGTCACGGCGAGCCGCGAACGCCCGATGACCTCGATGGCCATCTAATGGTCGGTTACACGGCGTCAGCCACCGGCAAAACCTATCCGCTGAAATTCGGAGAGGGCTCGCAGTCCCGTGAGATCCTCCTGCCCTTTCAGATCAAGGCCCGGGGGGCTGAGACCTATACGGCCGCTGGTCTCGCCGGTTTGGGTCTCATTCAGATCCCACACAGTTGGGTCGACCATGAGATCGCAGCCGGTGCTTTCGTTCCGGTCATCACCACTACGCCTCCGCCACCTCTGCCGGTCTTCATCCTCTACCCGCAGAACCGGCACCTGGCGTCCCGCCTTAGGGTGTTCATCGACTGGATCATCGATGTGCTTCGGCCTCTGAACGGGCCGAAGGCGCCTTAGGTGAGGCCTCTCGCCGAGGGAACAGCTTGGCATCCTATGCCGGCTCCGACCATCCGCTTTGCAAAACATCGCGGATTGCGTCGCCGGTATCCTGATCGGCTTTTATGGCTCCGCTCGCCCACGCGACCGCCCGTGCTCCCATAAAGATATTCCGGGCCATCATCGTCGGTCAGGCCAAGCCCTCATCCTGCGCAGTCGCTCCGTCGTTTCCCTTCGCCTTGCGACCGAATGGGCGACACGCCGACGGCGGGCGGAGAAGGTCGACGCGGGCACACTGTACCGCGTTCCCTCCGCCAGAACCATCGCGCGTAAGCTCACGATCCGCCGCGATGATTTGTCCAAATCGGACACAGTGACCGTCGCCGCCGTAGAAACCGGCGCGCCCTCAATCATTGAAGCGCGCGAAACCGCTCATGCGCAGATGCAATACGCTAGACTTCTGGCGTCCAATACGTTCCGGTGTCGCCGTGTTTGTATTCGGTAGAGACAAATCAAGCTATCAATGCCCTCCTTCGTCGGCAGAGAACAGAATATCCTTAAGATATGGCGTTACTGATCGCGTATGCGCGACAAACAGGTGATGCCGTCAGGCGGCCTGGTGCATGAATCCTTGATGGATCTGGGCGCCATCTACGCCATGACTCACCCGACGCGTCGGCCGGCCGCCAAGACGCGCGCTTGGATCGACTTCCTATCTCGCAAGTTACCGGCCTTGGCGGTCGGATGGTGAGCCATTGCAACAACGATGGACGTTGGTGTCGCTGAAACCTACACGGTCGCGCATGTCGAACGGCAATTTGAGATCAACTTTTAAAGTGCCAGAAGGGCTGACCGTTTTGCGCTCTTGCCTCTGATTGCTCCTGCCGCGGAACGGCGCTTACCTGCGGTCAAAGGTCTTCCCTCATCGTACGCAAAATGCAATTTCGTGTCGTCGCCCCTTAACGTCGAGCTTCCTGGACTGTGGTGCGGCGTGCAAATTTGGGTCTGACTCATATTCTGTATGGCCTGCCTCGGCGAGGAGGTCGAGGAGAAGTCCGCAGATGCGCTGGCGCCTCGCTGCGTGAGGGACGTGATCGGAGAAACTGCTCGATCGGCGCCTGGACCTTTTCACCGACCTGAGCCTGGTGTTCATGGACACGACCTCGCTCTCCTTTTACGGCGCAGGCGGCGGTACGCTGGGCCGCCGTGGCCATTCCAAGGACCACCGGCCCGAGCTTGCCCAGATGATCCTGGCCGTGGTGATCGGCGCGCAGGGACGTCCGATCTGCACGGAAATGGTTCCGGGAAACACTGCCGACGTGAAGGTGCTGCTGACCATTGTCAGGCGCCTGCGCACGCGTTTTGGCATCACCCGCTCCTGCGTGGTGGCCGATCGCGGCATGATCAGTGCCGATACCATCGCCGCACTCGAGGAACTGGATATGGAATACATCCTGGGCGCGCGCGAACGCACCAGCAGCGTCATCCGCGATGTCGTGCTCAATGACACCACCCTGATGGTGCCGCTGGTCCTCGAACGGCAGGCTGCAGAAACCCAGCTATGGGTCAAGGAAGTCCGCGTCGGTGAGGGCCGCGATCCGGGCGGTCGAGGGAACATGCTCGGCCAGCAGGTCTGCATGTCGCCTGAGGCGATACCTCGATCCATCGATCTGGAGACGATGGCGTGGTCCAACATGCGATCGAGTAGTGCGGTGGTGACGACGGGGCTCCCGAAGTTTTCGCCCCATTCTGTGACGTGCTTGGCCTTTTATACCCAGCAAGGAGCGTTAGCGGGATACCGCATAGGCAAGAAAAACCTCCCACCTCGATCTAAATGCTTTTTGCAGGTCCGTACCGTCCAATTTGCTGGATTCATTGCGGAACCGTTCAGCGACACCATCGATAAGATCGCTGAGAATGCTGGCGAGCGTGGAGGCATTGACGTGGCA